>DATMZL010000324.1:0-3231 GCA_035607075.1 Polyangia bacterium | reverse complement strand
GCGGTGAGCATCGCGAGCCGGGATTCGACCTGGTCCCAGGGCGCGTCGGCGTTCACGCCCGCGGCCGCCGCGGTGGCGCCGTACGTCGTGACAAGGAAGATGCGCGTGGCCTCCGCGCGCTCGGCCGGATACGCGTCGGAATAAGCCTCGATCAGATCGATCAGGTCGCGCGGCGGCCGGCCGGCGGCGCGGGCACGGCTCCAGGCGGCCAGTAATTTCGCCTGAAAGTTTCGGAACGCGCCCAGGAGGAGGGCGGGGTGGACGTCGCGGGGCGGGCGCTGGTCGAGGAACGGGAGATAGACGGCGGGATCCGCCATTTTTTGTCCAAGGCTGGAGATCGCCATCCGGTAGAGGACGGTCGCGACGGCTCTCCGATTGGAGAGCATCGCATCGGCATCGCCGTGGGCGCGCAAGACACCCTCATTGGCGCGAACCGCCTCGAACTCCGGCAACGCGCGGAGCTCATCGCGATCGTCGATGATGCTCGGGGTGCGCCATTCCGCCGCGACCACCAGGAGGAAGGTCACATAGCCGGCGCGCAGCGCGTTCGACCTCGCGTCGCCGTCGCTGCCTGTCTCCGGTGCGATGGTCTCGAGGATCCCGTCGCCGAGCCCCACCACCAGGTTACCCATCGTGTGGCGAGTGCGGTCCCGGGGGTCGTCGTTGATCCAGATCAGGGGCTGGTCCTTCGCCAGCGTCGTTTTCCACCAGCCGATCTCCACTTGTCGTCGACGCTCGGGCTCGAGGGCGGGCGTGTCAGCATGGCCCAGCACGATGGTGGTCGGCGTGATCGCGGCGCCGGTTGTCCGGGCGGTGAAGCGTTTGGTCATCGCGTAGGTGCGCAGCATTTCGGCGCCGAAGCCGTTCGCGAGCAGTTGACGGACGTAGAACGCCTCGCTGTCGTTGCGCGCCGCCGGCACGAACCGGGTCGGCTTGTCAGTCGGCCGGCGGACTTCGGTCGCGTCCACCCGGCGCAGAAGCTGGTAGTCGTCGTCGCGGGTGACGCAGGCGAGCAGGGTCGGGGCAATCAGGACGAGAGCGATCCGCAGCCTCATGATCGCAAGGACAACGCCCGGCCCGGAAGGTTCCAGCCGTCAGAACTCGTGGCCCAGCGCGACGCGGAGCGGGAGGACACGCGAGAAGCCGGTTTGCGATCCCGCGCTGCTGTAGATCCAATAGCGAAAGTCGATTCCGAACGCCTGCAACGTCAGGAACCAGTGGCGGACCGTGGCGGACAGCTCGAGGCTGAAGCCGCTCTCGACGCGCAGGAACCGCGGACCGTCGCTGACGAACATCAGCTCGCCGCGCAGCACGGTGATGATCGGTTCCAGGTCGAGGCGGACCGTCGAGTTCACGAGCGGGATCGGATAGCCGAGCGAGATGAGGTCGATTCGAAACCCGCGCGCGGTGACGCCGCCGACGTTCTCCCACTGGTGCGCCAGCCCGAGGTGGTTGCGCACGTACGTGTTCGACGGAAACGCCAGGTCGATCCCCACCGCGTTGGTCGTGGCGTTCTTGGCCGCGAGATCGCCGTCCTGGTACAGAACGTGGACGTACGTCAGCGACAGGCGGAACGGCGTGAGGGGCGCGACCGCCGGCGGCGCCGGACGCGGCGGCGGCGCGGGCGCTGCCTGCGCGAGCAGCCAGAGCAGCGTCCAGCCCGGCGTCACGTCGCGCTCTTCCGCTCCAGCGTCGCTAGCACTTCCTCGATCGGCGTGCCCGCCCAGTACTTCGAGAAATTGCGCGCCGTCGACAGCGTTCGCGTCCGCATCCTATCGATGTACAGCGTTCCGCCCAGATGGTCGATTTCGTGCTGCAGGATGCGCGCGTACCAGCCGCTGGCGTCGATCACCACGGGCTCTCCCTTGTGGTTCAAAGCCTGAACTCGCACCGCGCGCGACCGCGGAACGATTGCCTGATAGCCCTCCACGCTGAGGCAGCCTTCATAGAATTCCACTAATTCGGGCCCCAGCTCGAGCCGTGGGTTCGCGATGACGTGAAACGGAACCGGCGTCCTTTCTGTCGCCGCCGATTCTCCCGTGTCCTCGATTACAGCCAATTGAAGCGATAGCCCTATCTGCGGCGCCGCAAGCCCGACTCCTGGGGCCTGGCGCATCGTCTCCCGCATCAGCTCGATCAGCTGCTGGACCTCCGGGGTGACGATTTCTGCAGGTTCTAGGAATCTTCCTGCCTGCCTGAGTACCGGTTCACCGACTTGAACAATCGCCAGACGCATGCGCAAATTGTGCCTGAAATCGGCGGCGACAAAATCTTTCGCAGCCCACTTCACTTTGCCCGGGTCGGCACGACATTTGTTGCACCCTGGGGCGCGGGGGCAAATGCGAGGCGAGCAATGATTCGAGTACTGGTCGTTGATGACCACGATATCGTGCGGGATGCGTTGGCGAGCTTGCTCGGCGACGTCTCTGACTTTCAAGTGGTGGGAGTCGCATCGAGCATCCGCGATGCGTTGCCGCTGCTGGACAGCGCACGGCCTGACATCGTCTTAGCTGACCTCTCGCTCGGCGACGGCAGCGCCGTCGAGTTGGTGCGGGCGCTGCGGCGGGGACGCTTGAAGGGACGGGTCATCGTCATCACGGGCTTCTCCGACGAATTCGCCGCTGCGGAGGCGCTGGCGGCGGGCGCCACCGGCTACGTGCTGAAATCGCAGCCGACGGCGGAACTGCTGGAAGCGATCCGCACCGTCGCGGACGGGCGAAAGTACGTCGCCCCGACGCTGGAACGGCGGCTGGCGATGCGATCGATCAACAGCGAATCGTCGGCGTCGGGCGGAGCTGTCGGTCTCGAGCGGTTGTCGCCGCGCGAGGTCGAAGTGTTCCGGCTGGTCGTCGCCGGTTCATCGAGCAAGGACGTCGCCCGGCGGCTGTGCATCAGCGTCAAGACCGTCGAGACCCACCGGACGAACATGAACCGCAAGCTGGCGGTGCGTACGACGGCGGATCTCGTTCGCTTCGCGGCGGCGCACGGCATCGCGGTGGCGCCGCGGGCCGACGTCGCGAGCGCGGGCGTCACCGAGCTCGTGGGTAATCAGGTGATCGGCCGCCGCGACGGCATGGCGTAGTCGTCGTTTTTCTCGGAACATCGTCGTGACGAGACGATGTGCTAGATTGTCGCGCGTGAAGTTTCGACGCCTGCTCGTGGCTGCGTGCGCGGCGATCGCGCTCGCGGTCGCGTGCGTGTCGGGCGAGCTGCGCGGCGCCGGTGCCGTCG
>DATMZL010000259.1:0-6040 GCA_035607075.1 Polyangia bacterium | reverse complement strand
AGGGCGCCCATGGCGACGACGGCGAGGGAGATCGTCGGCAGGAACGGCAGCATGATGCGCACGAGGGTGGCGCACAGCTCGGCCTTCTCCGCCGAGAAGCCGGTCGCGACCAGGTGCACGACCGGCGCCGGGAACAGGATCGCCGCCAGCGCCACCACGCCGAGATAGATCGTCAGCGTCGACATCACGCGGTTGGCGAGCGCGAACGCCGCCGGGCGCGACTGCTGGCGCAGCGTCGCCACGTAGGTCGGCACGAACGCCGTCGACAGCGCCCCCTCCGCGAACAGATCGCGCAGCAGGTTCGGGATGCGGAACGCCGCCAGGAACGCGTCGCTGTAAGCGCCCGCGCCCAGCGTGATGGCGAAGACCTGCTCGCGGACCAGCCCGAGCAGACGCGACAGCATGGTCAGCGCGCTGACCCGCCGCGCGCCGCTGGCCAGGCGCGCGCCGCCGTCGTCGGGCGTCGCCGCTTTCGTCGCCGCGGCCGCCGGCGTCTCCGGCGCCATCACGGCTTTCCCGACGCCGCCCGCGCGCCGAGCTCGACCGCGCGATCACGCAGCGGCGAAGGCGGGCGGCGCTGGAGCTCGTCGATGAGCGCGCGATCCTGGGGCGTTCCCGCGGCCGCCAGGCAATCCAGCATCTCGACCGCGTCTTCGGGCGGCGTCGTCGGCGCCGTCGCCATGGTCCGCGCCGCCGCGACCGCTTGCGCGAGCGGCGGTTCCGTCTTGCCGGTGGGCCCCGTGCGCGGCTCGATCCGGCAAGCCGCCGCGGTCGCCGCCGACGCGACGCTGCGATCTCCGTCGGCGATGCCCTCGCGCAGAAGCGCGTCCCGCTCGCTGCCGACCGCCGCGACCAGCAAGGCTGCACGCCGCAAAGCCGGCGTCCCGTCGCGCACGAGCGGCGCCAGATCGGCGCCACCGCCGCAGCTGGGGGCGGCCGCCGCGACGGCGTCGAGCGCGGTCAGGCGCGTCGCGAGCGCGGCATCCGACCGCCATGCGAGCGCGCGCAGAGCCGCGCACGCGCGCGCGATCACGTCGCTCGGCACCTCCCATTCCTCCACCGCGCTCGGCAGCGCACCATCCAGCAACGAACCGATCGCAGCCGCAGCAGCCGACGCCCGGGGCCAGTCCGCGACCGCGACCTGATCCGTCGCCGCGCCCACCAGCAGCAAACCGCCGCGCGCGAGCGGTAGCGCCGCCAGCGCCGCATCACCCACGCCCGGCTCGCGGCTGCCGATCGCCTCGCCCAGCCGCACCAGCCCCATGCGATCCGCGATTCGCGCCAGCGCCGCCTGGTCGCCCCGCTTGTACGCCTTCACCATCTCCGCGAATGGCGGCGTCAGCCGTCCCGTGCGCGGGTTCGCATGGCGCGACGAGGCGCGCGCGGGTTTTCCCGCCCCGCTCGACGCCGCCAGCGCGGGCCCGGAGGCCGAAACGACAAGAATGATCGCGATGACCGCGAGAACGGGCGCGCGCACTACCTCAGGGTTATCACCCCTTTGGCGTACGCGTCTGCTTTTCCTGCTTTGCGGGTCTCTGCCCCGGCCCCGCCCTCATCCGCAGGGGCCTCCAGGACGAATTCGTAGCTCGCTCCTGGCGCGAATCCCATCGTCTGCGTCACGACGAAATCGTCGAGGCGCAGCTCCTTGTCGCCGCGATTGACGGGGATCTCGAACACGCGCACCAGCTGCGGCACGCGCGGGTCGCTGACGTCCGTCGCCCGCAGCACGAGCGTGCCGGTCGCAGCGGGCTTGGCCAGGAACGCCATCAGATGGATCCGCCAGAACCCCGCCCCCTGATCGATCGTGGTGCGCTGGATGCGCCGCAGCGCCGACGACATCTGCGCCGAATTTTCGAAGAACGACGCGGGCGCCAGCGCGATGTCGCTGAACACCAGCTTCCCCTGGAAGGCGCGCCACAACCCGTCGTCGGCGCGCGCGACGGGCACGTACGCCGTCAGGCTGCCCACAACCGCCATCACACCGATCCAGCGCCCGAACCATCGCCGCATGAGCTTCATGCGCACCTGCCCCCCAATTTCCAAGCTTGCTCTTATGGACGATTCGTCAAGGCCGCGTGTGCCGCGAAGTGGCGAAGTGGCGAGGGAGCGCGGCGAAGTCTCGATGTGAGTTGACCGCACCCGCCGCCGTCAACGAAAGTATCGGGCTTACTTCCGGAGGTCCGAATGCGAGCTTCACTTTTTACCCGGGAACCCTCAAAGGGTTCCCGAACCCTCCCGCGATGGTACGCGTCGAGCAAAGCTCGCCGGCTCCCCACGCGTCTTTCTCTGTTCCTGCTCCTCGCCGTGGGTGGCAGCGGCGCCATCGGTTGCGCCAGCCCGTCGAACAACCCGATGGAGGGCACGGGCGGCAGCGGAAACTCGGCCGGAACGACGGGCGACGCCGGCACCACCGGCATGGCCGGAACGACCGGCACCGCGGGAACCACCGGGTCGGGCGGCAGCAGTCCGACGACGTGCGGCCCGCAGACAGCGCCCGGCCCCTCGGGCGGCGCGAACTTCCCGTTCCCGCAGCACAAGCTTTCGGCGAACTGCGGCTACCCGACCAGCTGCAACGACGCGGACGTGATGACGTCCTGGAACACGTTCAAGACGAAGATGATCGTGAACAACGGCGGCGGCCTGCGCGTGCAGCGCCCCGAGAACAGTAACGACACCGTCTCCGAGGGGATCGCGTACGGCATGTTGATGGCGGTCTACTTGGTCGACAAGACGACGTTCGACGGCCTGTGGGCGTACGCGAAGGCGCACAAGAACGGCAAAGGCCTGATGAACTGGCACATCGACGCGAACGGCGGCACCGTCGGCAACGGCGCCGCGACCGACGCCGACGAGGACATGGCGTTCGCGCTCATGATGGCCGACAAGCAGTGGGGCGGCTACGCGAGCGACGCCAGCGGGCTGGTCGGCTCGATCCTCGCCAGCGAGGTCACGAGCTCGAACCTGCTCCTGCCCGACGACAGCGGCAACATGAGCTCCGACATCAACCCTTCGTACTTCGCGCCCGCGTACTACAAGCTGTTCGCGACCTACAACGCGCGCTGGACGATGGTGGCCGATCAGAGCTACACGATGCTCAACCGCTGCGCGAACGCCACCACCGGTCTGGTGGCCGACTGGTGCACGCAGCAAGGCGGGACGAGCGGACGCAGCAACCCGCCGCGCTACTACTACGACGCCGCGCGCACGCCGTTCCGGATCGCGCAGGACGCCTGCTGGAACAACGACAGCCGCGCCGTCACCTACCTGGCCAAGGTCGCGGCGTTCTTCAACGGGCTCGGGCCGACGGGCATCCGCGACGGCTACAACCTCGACGGAACCAGCCCCGGAGCGAACGCCGGGATCATGGTGTTCGAGGGTCCCGTCGGCGTCGGGATGATGCCCAGCAAGGCCACGTACGCGAGCTTCCTGCTGCAGAACTACACGCGCGTCGCCGTGACGTCGAAGTCGGGGACGTCGAGCGCCTACAACTACTACAACGGCGCGTGGGGCGTCCTGACCCTGATGATGATGACCGGCAACATGACGCCGTTCTAACTCGGAACAACCAAAGGGTTCCGAACCTCCCGCGATGAGCTCCGCGCGGCGAAGCCGCGCTGCGCTCGAAGCGCTGAGCGCCGTTGCGCGGTTGCTCCGATCTGCGGATCGCGCTAAAAAGGAGGCGTTTCGGGGCCGCCCGTAACCCTACTGAGAAAGGCCTTCGGTCATGAACCGTAACTTTGGTGTCCTCGCCTCGACCGTGCTGACCCTTGGTTTCGTCGCCTACGCGTGTACGTCCGGCGAGGTCGTCGATGGCCCGCTCACGGGCTCGGCGGGCTCGGGCAACCCGGCCGGCATGGCCGGGAACGGCCCCGGCAACGCGGGCACGCAGGGCCAGGCGGGACGCGGCGGCACGACGGGCCAGGGTGCGGTGACCGGCCAGGCGGGACGCGGCGGCACCACCGGCGCGGCGGGCAGCAATCCGCCCCGGGGCGGCACGACCGGCACCGGCAACACCATCGGCGGCGGCGGCACGACCGGCACCGGCAACACCATCGGCACCGCCGGCACCACCGGCGCGGGCAACTC
This sequence comes from Polyangia bacterium, assembly GCA_035607075.1. GTDB lineage: Bacteria > Myxococcota_A > Polyangia > Fen-1088 > Fen-1088 > JADGRB01. The sequence goes on along the minus strand of DATMZL010000259.1, from coordinate 1,954 downwards.
GCTGGGCCAGGCCGGGACGACGGGCTCGGGCGGCAGTGGCAGCGTCACGTGCGGCGCGGCGTTCGACGCCGCCGCCGACGGCTTCGTGCGAACGCCTTCGCTCGGCGGGTGCTGGCACGGATACGCGTTCGCAGGTGGCGACACGGGCAGCACGATCTCGCCGACGACGTTCGGGTCGTGCGGCACGCCCTGCATGTTGAAGATGACCGGCACCGTCGGACCCGCGGTCGCGCCCGCCTACGCGGGCGTCGCGTACCTCGGCTTCAACCTCGCCCAGGACAATGGCTCGATGACCAAGGGCGTGGTCACTCCGACGGGCACGGGCGTGAAGGTCACGTTCAGCGCCACCACGTCCACCCTGCCGCTGCGCGCACAGATCAGCTCGGGCTCGACGTTCTGGTGCTTCACGATCACCGGCGGTAGCCCAGCCATGATCCCGTACGCGTCTTTCAACACGGCGTGCTGGGACAACTCCGGTACCGCGTTCGGCAAGGTGCCGATCGACAACTTCGAGCTCGTCGTGCCGGGCGGGATGACCGCTACGAGCGGCGTCAGCGTGACGTTGAGCGGCGTCCAGGAATACTAGGCCCAGGGCCGCTTACGCGCGCCGGAGCGGCGCGCAACGTTTCCGCGGGAAGGCCGCGCCGGGCCAAGCGAACGCTCGCAAGGCGCGGTACAATCACGCTTTGCCTAGACCGTAGTCATGCGTTCGCTTAAAGCTCTCTTGCGCTCATATCGATCGGCGTCATCCATCGTGGCGCTCGCTTCGCTGCTTGGACTTGGACTCGCGAGCGCCGCCGGCTGCCAGGGACCCGACCAGTTCTTTCGGCTGGCCGACGCCGGACAGCCGACGGGAACGGCCGGATCGGTCGATACGGGCAGGGGCGGAACGACGGGCGCGGGCGGCGAAGGCGGAACCCTGAGCCCGGCTGGAAACGCCGGTGCGACCGGCCACGCCGGAGCAGCCGGAGGCAGCGCCGGCTCGATCGGCACGGGCAGCGCGGGCGTCACCGGGAGCGCCGGCACCACGGGCGCGGCCGGCGCACTCGGCGCGGGAGGCGCCGCTGGCAGCACGGGCGCGCGCGGAGGCACCACCGGCACCGCCGGCACCACTGGGGCCGCGGGCGTGACGGGCAGCGCCGGCACGACGGGCGCGGGCGGCGCCGCGGGCGTCCCGGCAGGACGCGGCGGCACGACCGGCAGCGCGGGCGCCACGGGCGCGGCCGGCGCCGGCGGCAGCACGGGCGGACGCGGCGGCACCACCGGTAGCGCCGGCCGTGGCGGTACCACCGGCACGGCAGGCAGCGGCGGCAGCGGCGGACCCAACCGCCTGCAGATTGTCGCCAAGTGCCAGGGCAACAACGACGCTCAGAACGTCCGTGTGACTTTGAAGATTCTGAACCCCGAATCGGTCGCCAAGCAGTGGAGCGACATCAAGGTCCGCTACTACTTCACGCCCAACATGCCGCTCGCACCGATGGTCACCTTCGACTTCCTGCAGAAATTCACGTCGGCGCAGCTGACGACGACGGCGACCGAGTCTTACGTCGAGATCGGATTCACGACGGGGGCCGGGATGATCAGCGGCTTCGACACGGTCACGGGCAGCGACCAGATCCAGCTGCGCCTCTACAACTTCACGACGCCGACGTGGAACACGATGTGGGACGACGATTACTCCAACAAGTCGTGCACGGGCGTCGCGAACACGGACGCGTACACCGATCGGCTGACGATGCCCGGGTACTATCAGGGCCAGCTCGCGTGGGGCAGCGAGCCCGCGTACTGAGCTATTGAGATCGGAACCCTGGGAGGGTTCCCAAACCCTCCCGCGATGATACGCGGCGAGCAAACCTCGTCGGCTCCTCACGCGCCCCGCGCCTTCCCCGTCTGCCGCTTTCGGGTTAGGGTCTCGCCGCCGGCGCGCTGCCGGTTTCCGTCTCCCTTTCGCCTT
>DATMZL010000680.1:0-2148 GCA_035607075.1 Polyangia bacterium | reverse complement strand
ACGAACTTGCTGAAGTTCCCGAGCGCGTAGACCTGCGGCGGCGGACTGCTGGGGTTCGGCACGAGCTGCTGCGTCCACCAGTAATGCCAGCCGTTCACGCCGCCCGTCGAGAACGCCGCGTAGATCATCGTCGCGATGGTGATCGGCCCCGTGTCACCCGGCGTGCACTCGGTCTCCCAGACGTGATGAGTATTGTTCGCGGGCGGCGCCGGGCGCCCATACGTCCCTGCGCTGGTTCCGCCATAGTCGTGCGTCGCGAGCGGGCCGACGTACATGTTCGCCGCCGCGTCGTTGATGACGGCCGGGCCGTAGCCATCGCCGCCCCAGATGTTGCCCCAGTTGTCGGGCTCGGCGGCGAGGACCTTCACCGGCGGATTCAGCGCCGCCAGCGCCGGCCCCAGCACCTTGATGAACGCGACCATCTGCGACGCGTTGAACAGGCACGACTGATAGCTCGCCGTGAAATCAGGTTCGTTCTGCGCCGAGACGGCGTACAGGTCCACGCCGCCGTGGCTCTTGTAGAACGCAGGAAAGGCCGCCAGCACTTTCGCCCAGGCGTCGTAGCTGCCGGAGTTCAGGTGGCCACCGTTGTTGACGTTGTTGTTGTCTTTCATGTTGGCGGGCGGCGACCAGGGCGCCGCCCACACCTTGCATGCGCTGCCGTTGAACTTCACGCACGCCTGACCGTCGGCGTAGCCCGCGGCGCCCATGATGTTGGGCTGGCCGCTCGTTCCGTCGATGCCGATTCGGAGCAGCGTCAGCCCGATCCCGTTGACCGGATCCCACAAGAGCGTCTGCATCGTCGTCGACGATGAGTTCTGCCAGACGTCGGCCTCGCCGAAGCCGTCGACGACTTGATGGGGCTTCGTCGGGTCGACCGTGATGTCGCCCGACTGGGGCGTCCCCGGCGTCTTCGTTCCCACGTACATGCCGCCAGCGCCGGTGGTGCCGGCGAGCCCGCTGCTGCCGGCGGTGCCGGTCGTGCCCGCCGCGCCCGTCGCGCCGCCGCGTCCCGCCGCACCACCGCCGCCGCCGCCTGCTCCGCCGCCACGGCCCGCGTTACCGGTCGCGCCGCCGACGCCGCCCGCTTGCCCGCCGGAACCGCCCGCGCCCGAGCCCGCGGTTCCGGTCGTCCCCGCCCCTGCCGAGCCGGCGACGCCGCTGGTGCCGCCACCCGCCGCGCCCGCGGCACCGCCGGAGCTCCCGCCGGTCCCGGCCTGGCTGCCGGCCTCCCCCGTCCCTGCTGTTCCAATCGTGCCGCCGTGACCCGCGCTGCCGCCGCCGCCCGTGCCTGCCGTTCCCGGCGTTTCCGGACCGCCTCCTGCACAACCGACGCCCAGGACGAGCGAGAGCGCCACGCCCAGAACGCGAATCGATTGACGCGGGAACACGGTGATGCGTTTCGGTGAGGACATTGGCTGCCTTTCGTCTGGCGAATACCGCCCCACCGCGCCCGGTCCCTTCGCTCGCGGCGCCGTCGGCGCCCGGTCCTCGCGGCGCCGTCGGCGCCCGGTCAGCGAAGCGAAGTTCTCACTTCCGTTGTTTTCTCATTTTCTGCTATCGCCCGATCTATCCCCGCAAGCGAGGAGGCAGATCGCGCCAGCCGACGTCAGCGACGGGACAATTTTGTTTCACAAGGAAGCCGGCACGGACCCAATGATTCCGATGACGTTGCGTCTTCGTGTCGCGCCTGGCTCGATCCTCGTCGGAGCGCTTCTCGCGACCTCGTGTCAGGGATCCGGCTCAGGCGCCGGCACTGACGCAGCCGTTGCGGGCAGCGCCGGGACGACCGGCCACGGCGGGAATGGCGCCGCCGGGGTCTCCGGGAACCCCGGCAGCGGCGGCCTCGCGGGATCGGGAGCCGAGGGCGGCGCCGGTGGTACCGGCGGAGGCGCCGGCGGCTCGGCAGGCGGCGCCACCGCGGGCGATGGCGGTGGCGGGCTTGGCGGAAGCAGAGGCGGCGCGTCCGGCAGCAGCCAGCGGGGCGGTGCGGGCGGGACCGCGCGCGGGGGCGCCAACGGCGGCGCGAGTGGCGGTTCGGGCGGCAGCGGCGGTTCGGGCGGCGCGAGCGGTGGTTCTGGCGGCGGCTCGGGTGGAGCAAGCGGCGGTTCGGCGGGCGGCGCCGGCACCGCGCCGACGCAGGCGACG
>DATMZL010000554.1:0-2832 GCA_035607075.1 Polyangia bacterium | reverse complement strand
CCGACCGGAACTTCTTCCGGATCGCCGATCCCAACACGGTCTACGAGTTCCACTTCTACAAGCCGTTCCACTTCACGCACCAGGGCGCGTCGTGGGTCCCGTTCACGGCCGAGAACGTCCGCTATCCCGATGCGCGCGCCGAGGTCGAATGGTTTCTGCTCGATCGCAAGGTGGGCACGGAGGCGAGCCCGAAGCTGCCGCCCGGCGACAGCCCGTGGACTTTTTATCTGGGCGCAGGGTTCAAGGTCGAGGATCCCGCGATCGTCGTCGGCAAGCCGATGCTGGTCGTGAAGAACGCGGGCCCGGGAAAGGTTTGGTTCGACGATCTGACGCTGGAGGAGCTGGACGGCGACGGCAAGGTGAAGCGCGTGATCTGGGAGAAGAACCTGACCGGTCTGCGTGGCTGGTACTTCTGGACGAAGGACGGGAAGGGCGGCGCGGTGCGGTCGGAGAACGGCCATGGCGACGGCGCGTCGATCGTCGCGGCGGGCACGATCGGCGACGCCAACCTGGGCGCGGACGTGTAGCGCTTCCGGACGACGCCCGGCGCGACGTACCGGCTGTCGGGATGGATGCGGGGCGAGAAGGTGCCGGCGACCGCGACGTGCCAGATCCGGATCGACTTCTTCTCGTCGCGCGCGCCGGTGCACGACAGCGATCGCGCGTTCGTCGAGCAGGAGGTCGACGCTTACGTCGCGTGGGGCAAGCGCGAGAAGGTGCCGCTGTTCCTCGGCGAGTGGGGCGCGATCCGCCAGAGCTTCGACGAGGATCGGGGCGGCCTGCGCTGGGTGACGGACATGCTCGACATCACGCGCGCGCGGAAGCTGTCGTTCACGTACCACGCGTACCACGAGGACGGCTTCGGGCTTTACCGCGGTGCGGGCGCGCTGCCCGATCCGGCGCGCGCCAACAAGCCGCTGATCGACCTGTTCACGAAGACGCTGACGCTGAAGAAGTAGCGCGCCGCGGTCACAACTTCTGGAACACGCGCACGTAGTCGACCTCGTAGCGCGCCGGGAACGTCGTGTTGGCGGGATCGCCGCCGTTCTGGCCGCCGATCGCCAGGTTCAGGATCATGTAGTCGGCCTGGCGGAACGGGCTCATGCCGTTCGGGTTCAGCATGTCGGCGAGATTGGTCGTGTTCATCAACACGTCGTCCAGGTAGAGATCGATCTTCGTGTCGTCCCAGTCCATGCGCCAGACGTGGAACTTCGACGACCACTGCGGATCGTTGAACGACGAGATCGGCTTGCTCACCGAATCCCACTTCGCCGTGTAGCGCGTCGACGTGCCGCACGCGACGTTGGCGAGGACGTTGCCGCGGTAGAACTCCATGATGTCGATCTCACCGTTCGACGGCCATTCGCCGCTCACGCCCAGCGTCCACCAGGCGGGCCACATGCCGGAGCGCGTGTCGATGCGGCCGCGCATCTCGAAGCGGCCGAACTGCCAGCTGTGGAGACCGCTGGTGATCAGGCTCGACGACGTGTACTCGGCGTACTGGCGGTTGCGCTTCCAGTCGGTGCTGCCCGCCATGTAGTTCGGGTTCGCCTTCTGCTCGCGGCGCGCCTCGATGATCAGCACGCCGCCGGAGACGGTGGCGTTGTCGGGCTGGTACCACTGCGCCTCTTCGTTGCGCACGAAGCCGTTCTCGTACTTCCAGTTCGCGCTGCTCGGGCGTCCGTCGACGTCGAATTCGTCGGACCACACCAGCTTGTAGCCGGCGGGCACGGCGATGCCGCCCGTGCCGCCGCCCATCGTGCCGGCGCCGCCCGCTGCGCCGGTGGTCCCGGCCGTGCCGCTGGCGCCGCCGCGACCCGCGCCGCCGTTGCCGCCGCGTGCGCTGCCGCCGGTGCCGGCGCTCGCGCCGCCGTTGCCCGCCTGCGCGCCGCCGCCCGTACCCGCGGTTCCGGTCGCGTCGCCGCCGGTTCCCGCGGTTCCCGTCGCGTCGCCGTTGCCCGCCTGGCCGCCAGCGCCGCTGCCCGCAGCGCCGGTCGTGCCGCCTGCGCCGCCCGCGATTCCGCTGCCACCGCCACCACCGGTGCCTGCGCCGCCGCTTTGCGCGCCGCCGTCGCCCGCGCAGCCCACACCTGTGGCCAGCAGCAGGGCGGGGAGCACGGCCCAGTACCGCGACATCGCCTGAACTCTACCGCAGCTTCGCGTCGGATTCGACGGGCCCGCGGCCGCTCTCGGCGCAGGATGTTAAAGTCGCGGTATGGGCGAGGGCTCGGATGCTGGATCGGGGATGCAGTTCGATCACGTCGAGGCGCCGGAATCCGCGGGCCCGCCGGCATGCGCGCAGTGCCGCCGCCCGCTCGACGAATACTTCGCGCTCGGCGGGCACATGTTCTGCCGCACCTGCATCGACGGGTACAAGAACGCCGGGCCGTTCTGGCGCGCTCTGCTGCTGTTCGGGGCCGGAGGCGTGCTGGTCGGCGCGATCTCTCCGGAATACCTGTTCCTTTTTGGGCGCACGCTGGTGATGCCCTTCGTCGGCGAGACGAGCTTCATCGGCTGCATCATCGTCGCGATCGCACTCTACGAGGCGTGGAAGTTGAACCGGCGCGTGCCGATCGAAGGTCCGTTTCGCTTTGGGGGCTCGTTGTCGGTGCCGGCGCCGACGCCGGTGATGCCGGCCGCGGGGCTGTGAGCGCCGACCGAGGTGAGGCGGCCGGCGTCCGCATCTGCGGCGGCTGCAGCTCCGAGCTCGCGCCGACATTTCTCGCTTGCCCGCGCTGCGGGCGCCTGGTCCACGCCGACACGTTGAAGGCGCTGGCTGCCGATGCCGAAGCGGCGGAGCGCGCCGGCGATGCAGCGCGCGCGCTGGCGGTC
>DATMZL010000301.1:0-2004 GCA_035607075.1 Polyangia bacterium | reverse complement strand
GACGGACCTGCGCGACCAGCGACGACTGCCAGGGCTTCGCATGCGTCGACGGCGTGTGTTGCAAGTCAGTCTGCGCCGGCGGCGACAACGACTGCCAGGCCTGCTCGGTGGCGGCGGGCGCCGCTATCAACGGCATCTGCTCGCCCATCGCCGCAGGCACGCACGTTTGCCGTGGCGCTACGGACGCTTGCGACGCCGCCGAGACCTGCGACGGCACACACACCGTCTGCCCGGCCGACGCGAAGGCCCCGGCGGGCACGTCCTGCGATGACGGTAACGCCTGCACGCAGGGCGACACGTGCCAGGCCGGCAGTTGCACCGCCGGCACCCCGGTCACCTGCACCGCGACCGATCAGTGCCATGTCGCCGGCACCTGCGACACCGCGACAGGCACGTGCTCGAACCCAGCGAAGCCGAATGGTACGGCCTGTAGCGACGGTAACGCCTGCACGCAGAACGACATCTGTCAGGCCGGCACTTGCGCGGCCGGTACTGCCGTTACCTGCGCCGCGAGCGATCCGTGCCACGTCGCAGGTACCTGCAACTCCACGACGGGCACTTGCTCGAACCCCGCGGCAACGAATGGCACGGCGTGCAACGACGGCAACGCCTGCACAGTGAACGACAGCTGCCAGGCGGGCGCCTGTACGGGCGGTGCGCCCGTAACCTGCGCACCGAGCGACCAGTGCCACGTCGCGGGCACCTGCAACCCCACGACAGGCGCCTGCTCGAACCCGGCGGCGACCGACGGTACGTCCTGCAATGATGGCAACGCCTGCACCCGGACCGACAGTTGCCAGGCCGGCAGTTGCACCGGCGCCAATCCGGTGACCTGCACAGCGAGCGACCAATGCCACGTCGCTGGGACGTGCGCCCCCGCGACAGGTGCCTGCTCGAACCCGGCGGCACCGGACGGTACGACGTGCAACGATGGCAACGCCTGTACGCAGAGCGACGCCTGCCACGCGGGTGTCTGCGCCGGCGTGAACGGCGGGAACTGCGGCGACGGCGGTGCCCCGTCCGGCTGCGTGTTCTCGAACGTGCCGACGTCGCCGATCGTTGCTTACGCGACGTGCACGGCGGGCGCCAAGGTGACTTACGCGAAACCCACCGCGACGAACGGATCCGGCGGCGTCTGCCCTGTGACCTGTACGCCCGATTCGGGCAGCATGTTCGCACCCGGGAAGACGACGGTGACGTGCACGGCCCCGGGCGTCGCGTCGCCGGCGACATTCACAGTGTGGGTGCAGTACCAGGCGCCCACTGACGGCTCGTTCTTCCTGTTCCCCATCCGTCCGGACGGTAGCTCCGTGTTCCGCATCGGCCGTCCTGTGCCGGCGCGGTTCAAGTTGACCGGCGTGAGCGCCGGTATAACCGACCTCGTTGCGAAACTGGTCGTAACGAAGACGTCCTCCTCGGTACAGGGCACTTTCCAATCCACGAGCGACGAGACCGTCGACGACACGGACTTCGTCTTCAAGTACCGCTCGCTGCTCAAGATCTACGCGTACCGCTGGAAGACATCGAACCAGCCCCAGGGCACGTACCGCCTCGAGGCCGTGCTGGGCGACGGCGTGACTCACAAGATCAACGTCTCCCTGAGCACCAAGTAGCAACCTCGGCATGAGGCATCAAGCCATCGAAAGAAGAGGGTTGCGACCTGAAGCGCCAGCGGACTATGCCCGCGGCCGGATGCTCACGGCGATCGGCGCCGCGCTGTTCGCCGTCGTTCCGCAGGCGTGCACGCGCAGCACCGATACGCCGCTGGCGTCGCGAAGCGAGGACGACGTCGCGGCGCGAACGTCGAAGCTGCTCTCGTCCGGCGACGCCTCCGGCGTCACGACGTGGGGCGGGCCGGCGGACGACCGCGCCTCTGCCGTCGCCCGCGACGCCGCGGGCAACATCTATGTCGTCGGGACGACGGACAGCTTCGGGGCAGGCGGCTCCGACATCTTGATCCTGAAATACGGTTCGACGGGCCTCGAATGGGCGAGGACGTGGGGC
>DATMZL010000315.1:0-14896 GCA_035607075.1 Polyangia bacterium | reverse complement strand
CTGCTCGAACGATTGGCCGTGGGCGGCATGGCCGAGGTGTTTCGCGCTAAGATCACGTCGTCGCACGGTTTCGAGAAGATCCTGGTCGTGAAGCGGATCCTGTCCCATCTGGCGGCGGATCCGAACTTCGTCGCGATGTTCATCGACGAGGCGAAGCTGACGGCGCAGCTGACGCACCCGAAGATCGTGCAGGTGCTGGACTTCGGCGAGGTGCGCGGCCATTTCTTCACGGCGCTGGAATACATCGACGGCTTCGACGGGCTGGGGTTGCTGCGCGTCGCCGCCCAGAAGCGCGTGCACATTCCGCGCGCGCTCGCGGTTTTCGTCGTCAGCGAGGTGCTGGAGGCGCTGGACTACGCGCACAACGCGCGCGACATGGAAGGCAAGACGATGCAGATCGTGCATCGCGACATCTCGCCGTCGAACATCTTCATCTCGAAGCGCGGCGACGTGAAGCTGGGCGACTTCGGTATCGCGCACGCGCAGCGCCGCGAATCGAAGACCCAGGCTGGCACGTTGAAGGGCAAGTACGGATACATGTCGCCCGAGCAGGTCGTGGGGCGGCCGATCGATGCGCGCAGCGATCTGTTCGCGGTCGGCGTCGTGCTGGCCGAGCTGCTGACCGGCCGGCGGTTGTTCTCGGCGCCTGCCGATCTCGACGTGCTGCTGAAGGTGCGCGACGTGAAGCTGGACCGGCTGGACAAGTACGGCGCCGATCTGCCCAAGGCGCTGGACCACATCGTGCGGCGGGCGCTGCTCAAGAACCCGCGCGAGCGCTACGAGACGGCGGCGGAATTCCGCGACGAGCTGTCCGACTACCTTTTCTCGATCGGCCAGCGCATCGGTCCCGCCGATCTGCGGGCGTTCACGGGCACGCTGTTCGACACCAGCCCGGATGCGGCCGCGCGCCTGCTGCAGGAGGCGCGGCGGATGGAGACGCCGAAGGCGGCTTCGAAGGCGGCAGCGTCCGAGCTCGCCGTCGCCGCGAACGCCGCGAGCCCGGCCGATGCGGCCGCGCCGTCCGAAACGAGAGCCGGTGCCGCCGCCGCGCCGTTCCCGCAGCTGGAGACGCGGGAGGCCGACGTCGTGTCCGACGCGCCCACCGCCGAGACGGCGCACGGACCCAGCCACGGCAGCTGGCCCGAGGACGATGTCAGCGATCGCTCGTCGGCGCCCGGGTTCACGCCCGTGTCGCGGCCCGGCGACGCAGGCAAGGGGGTGCCCGCGCGCGCCCAGCCGGGCCGGCGCGCGTCCACGCACAGCGACGTCGGAAAGTTCGTCTCGGCGGCGCCCAAGCGGCCGCCGGACAGCGCCGGCGACATCAGCATCATCACGCCCATGCGGCTCTTCTGCGATCTCGCGCTGGCGGGCGAGACGGGACTCCTCCACTTCGAGGTGGGCGGCATGGTGAAGGAGATCTTCCTGGTCGGCGGCGCGCCCGAATCGGTCAGCTCCAGCAACGCCAACGAACGCTTCGGCGAGTACCTGGTCGCGAAGCACGTGCTCGGCAACGCCGATCTCGAGCTGGCGCTCAGCATGCTGCCCCACTACAACGGCAAGCTGGGCGACACGCTCGTCGCGCTCGGCTTGCTGCGCCCGCTCGATGTGTTCCGGCTGCTCTCCGAGCAGGTCCGCGATCGCGTGATCGACGTGTTCGTGTGGACGGAAGGAACGTTCGCGTATTACCGCGGCGTCACCAACCGCCAGGAGAACTTCCCGCTCGGCCTCGACACCTTCGAGATCCTGGGCGCCAGCGTGATCAACCTGTCGTACGAACAGCTCACGCAGCGGTTCGATCCGCTGCTCGACTACCGGCCGGTGGCGACGCGCCGGGGCCGCGTCGAACCAGAGGCGTTCCGCATCGGACCGACGCCGCGCGAGGTGCTGAACCTGCTGGACGGCGAGCGGTCCTTGCGCGACTGGATGAACCAGTTCGGCGACCGCGAGGAGCTGCTGACGTTCCTGCGCTCGCTCTACTTGCTGGTGGAAACCGACCTGGCCGAGCTGGACTGACCGGCCGCGGGGGCGTGGAACCGGATCACGACGCGGCCAACGGTCACCGTGACGGCGACGACCATCAAGAAGATCCCGATCAGCGTCGGCAACCGGATCTGCGGCGGCTGCGGCGGCGCGATGGTGGGGTAGCCGAGCGCGCTGCGGCCCGTGATTCGAGCCGGCCGGGGCGCTTCCTCCTCGGAGATGGTCACGACCGCGATGGGCGAAGAGTTCGGAGACGATGCATCGCTCGCCGGCGGCGCGGCGCTGGACAGCTCCTCAAAGAGATTCGGGATCGCCTGGTCGGAGGTGGGCATTTCGCTCAGGAAGCGATCGAGCTCGTTCGCGAACGCTTCGGCGGTGTCGTAGCGGTTCGCGGGCTCGCGCTCGACGGCACGCGCGACGATCGTGTCCAGCAGCGCGGGGATCCCGTCGCGGCGCCGCGACGGCGCGGCGATCGGCTGCATCAGCACGTTGTGCAGCGTCTGGCTCTCGTCATCGGCCTTGAACAGCCGCTCGCCCGCGACCATCTCCCACAGCACGACGCCGAGCGAGAAGATGTCGGAGCGGTGATCGACGGCCGCGCCGCGCACCAGCTCCGGCGACATGTACGAGAGCTTGCCGGCGAGACGCGGCGGCCCGCCCGCTTCGGGACGCCGCGCCAGCGCCGCCGCCTTCGCGATGCCGAAGTCCAGAATCTTCACGCCGCCCGCCGTGAGCAACATGATGTTCGACGGCGTCACGTCCCGGTGGACGACGCCCGCAGGCGTCCCGTCCGGCAGCTCCAGCGTGTGCGCGTGGTGGAGGGCGCGCGCCACCTCGCGTGCGACCAAAACCGCCAGCGACGGCGGCAGCGCGCTTCCGCGCGCGCGCACCGCGCGCATGACCGTCGACAGATCCTTGCCGACGAGGTCCTCCATCACCATGAAGTACGCGCCGTCGATGTGACCGAAGTCGAAGACGCGCACGATGTTCGGGTGGTGGAGCAGCGCCGTGATGCGCGCCTCCTCGCAGAACATCTGCACGAACTTCGGCGAATCGGTCTTGTCGGGGCGGATGCGCTTGACGACGAACACGCGCTCCGGCCCGGGGATGTCGGGCGCGATCACGCGGAACACCTCCGCCATTCCGCCCTTGGCGATCCGTTCGAGCAGCTGGAAGCGCCCGAACCGATCCCCCGGTCTCAGCGAACCAGGGATCTGCGGCGGATCATTCGTCGTCGACGACACGGCATCACCGGCAGCGGGCGCTCCAGATGGCGATTTCCAATGTGCCTTCCCGGGGATACGCGGCGGAATGCCGCACAGCACAAGCATCGGACGCGGTCTCGCTGCACTTGAGCGGGCGGGGATTGCGCGTGAGGAGCCGGCGAGCTTTGCTCGCCGCGTATCATCGCGGGAGGGTTCGGGAACCCTTCGAGGGTTCCCGATCCAATTGAAGCTCGACCGGCATGTGTATAATCGCGCGCCTCTCGACCTCAGCCGGAGACGCCCATGACCCGCAAGCTGTGTGCCGCCCTGCTCGTACTCTCCGGTTCCGTCGCGTCGGTCGCGCGCGCGGCCGACGACATGCCGGCGCCGACTGAAAGTGCGCCGCCCGCCGGGGGAATGCCGGCGCCGACAGAGAGCGCACCGCCGCCTGTGCCCGGGGCCGCCGGCCCGGTCGTGGGCGCGGGCGAGCTCTCCGAAGAAACGCCGCTGCTGCGCCAGGCTGACCTCTCGTACGGCGTCGCCGCCCGCCTGCGCTGGATCAGCGTCCCGGGCTGGCTGCTGAACGCGTTCACGAAAAAGAACGTCCCCCTGTCATCGTGGGGAACGGGCATCGAGTTCTTCCGGCGCAAGGCCAACTTCGACCTGGTGCTGTCGTTCAACTACCAGAACATGTCGCCGCCCGACGGCAACTGGCTGGGCAAAGGCGACGCGCACCCGGCCAACCTCGACACCGACTACGTCCAGTTCAACGGCCTGGCGTTGTGGGGCGTCGACCTGTCGTTCGTCTGGCACGCGCCGATCAACGAGTGGTTTGGCCTCCACTTCGGCGCGGGCATCGGCGTCGCTTATGTCGCCGGCGAGATCCTGCGCACCAGCAACGATCCCAACGCGTGCAACGAGATGAACGCGGGCGACATCCGCGTCTGCAAACCGATTGGCTCGACCTACAACCCGACCACCAACACGCTGACGCTATCCCCGCAATCACTGACCCGCGGGCCGGATGAGCCGAGCAATCCCCACCGCTTCTCCGATCCGAACGTCCCGCCGGCGCTTCCGATCGTGAACCTGCTGGTCGGCGTCGACTTCCGCCTGCCCCAGGTGCGCGGCTGGGAAGCGCGGATCGAGGGCGGCTTCTACGACGCGTTCTTCCTCGGCGGCGCCGTCGGCTACACGTTTTAAAGCACATCTCAGAAATAGCTGCACACCCGCGCTTCGCGCGGGAGCAGCTAGCCGCCGTCGTCGCGCTGGCCGGCGACGTCGCGAATGAACTGCGCGAACTCGCGTTCGAGCTGCGGCAGCAACAGCACCAGCTTCGCCTGCTGAACGGGCGTCAGCACCTTGCGCAGCTCCTGGATGCGCTCGTCCTTGAAGGCGTGCCGCTTGGCGCGATTCGCGAGCATGCGGTTGATGGCCCCGGTCAGCTTCGCGTCGTCGGGATGCGGCACCGCCAGCAACGTCCGCAGCTCGCGCGCGATGTCCCGGCGCTCGCTCGCGAGCGCCAGCTCCTGCTCGTCGTACTTGGCGAGGATCGGGAAGAGACGAGCCGACGCTTTCTCATCGAGCTTCAGCTCCTCGACGATGCGCCAGGCGCGCAGCGCGCGCATCCGCTCCAGGACCTCCTTGCGCAGCTGATCGGACGATCGCCGATCGCCCGACGGCGCGGCCGGGGCCGCCGCCGGCGGCCGGTGCGGCGCCTGGGCCCACGCCGCGGCCTCGCCCACGACCACCGACGCGAAGTTAGAAACGATCGCCAGGCCGGCGACGAGCCGTCTCACAGTGACGCCCCCGCGAGCGTGCGTTCGATGCGCAGCAGCGCGGGACCGTCCAGATCGGCGAGCTCGTCGTTCATCTGCCCATCTTCGTCGAACACGACGTCCGACGCATCCCCGACATCGGCCACTGCGGCCAGCGCCGCCGCCTTTCCCGGCGCACGTTCGCGCAGCCGATCGAGCAAACGCCGCAGCGCCGAGTCGTCGAGATCGGCGACGTCCACCGCGTCCTCGGCGGACATGTCGTCATCGACGCTCGCGGTCGCCACGGCGCTCCGCGGCGCGGTCACGTGCGAAACAGTACCGGTACGCCCCGCGAACAGGACGACGGCCGCCGCCACGGCCGCCGCGAGCGTCGCGAAACCAGCCAGGCGCGCCGCGCCGTGCCGGGCCGGTTGCCGCAGCGCCGCCGACGCCGCGTCGGTCGTGCGCGCTGCGAGGTCGTCCCAGAAGCGATCGGGCACATCGGCCGGGGGCGTGCCGGCGCGCAGCGCCGCCGCCAGCCGCGGCACCTCCCGCAGCTCGGCGACCGTCCGGAAGCACGCCATGCACGATCCGACGTGGGCACCCAGCTCGGCATCGCCCATGACGTCGCGACCGGCGGCGCCTCCTTCGAGCGCGCGCTCCCACACCTGCCGGCAGATAGGCGGCATGTTCGCGCCGTCCGTCATTTGAGGGTCCCCCGGTGCGCGCCGCCGCCGTCCGCGGGCGCAAACGAGCTGCGCAGCTTGCGCACGGCGTAGTGGAAGTTGACCTTGGCGGCGCCCTCGCTGATCCCCAGCGCCACGCCGATGTCGCGGAACGGCAGATCTTCGTAGATGCGCAGCTCCAACGTCATGCGCTGCTTGGTCGGAAGCGTGTTCACCGCCGCCCGCAACGCGGAGGCGGCCTCGGCAGCTTCGAGGCGATCCGACGCCGACGGCGCGCGTTCGTCGCTGATCGCCGCCTCGAGCTCGCCGTCATCGGCGACGAAGCGCGCGTGATCGCGGATGTGATTCAGCGCGAGGTGCGCGCCGATGCGGAGGATCCAGGATCGGAACACGCCGGCATCGCGCAGCTCGGCCAGCTTGCCCATCGCGCGTACGAAGGAACGCTGCACCAGATCGGCCGCCTCGTCGGCGTCGCGCACGTAGCGGAGGCAGAGGGCGAACAACGCGCGTTGATGCCGCCGCACCAGGCGATCGAGCGCCGCGCGATCACCGCCTTGCGCGCGCTTGACGAGCACCTCGTCGGGCGTTTCGTCGGCCTCAGGCATGCGAACCAGCACGAGACGCGGGGCCGTCACGGGAGGGTTTGGGAACCCGAGGGTTCCCAATTCGGTGCGAGTCGCCATCAGACAAACCCGTGGGCTAGGACCCACCCGCGCCGTGGCGGGTTAGGCGGGGGTCCCGCCGGCCTTCGAATTCCGGGCGGACAGGTTGTCCTCCAGGGTCTGGACGGTCGAACGCAGCGCGGAAACCTCCTCCTGCGTCGCCAGGCCGAACAGGCCGGCGGCGAATCGGCTGGCGCGGTCCAGCTCGGTCCTGATCGTGCCGCCCAGCCCGACGGCCTTCATGGCGACGTTCATCAAGCGGGGATCGCCCATGACGCGAGACACCCGGGGATCGCTCATGAGCCGCATCGCGCGCCCGAGCACCGCGTCTTTGACCGAGGCGAGCATGGACATCCGTCGTTTGTGCCACGCAGGCACGCTTGCGTCAACGCGGCTCGCGCGCCATGCTCAGCTCGTGCTCGCCCGCGTGGCGATTCGTCATTTCGGAACCCCGGCGTTCGTCGCGGGGACGTTTCTGTTCGGGTGGCTGCTCGGTCTCGCGAGCGTGCTCAAGCTGTGGCACCTCGCACAGGCGCCGCGCTGGATGATCCTGAGCGGCGTCGGCTACGTGACCCTGATGCTGCCGCCCGCGCTCGCCGGATTCGCGCTGGCCTGGTGCGCGGGCCGGCTGTCGGCGCGCGGTTGGGGCCCGGCGTCGCTGTCGCTCGGAGGCGTCGGCGTGATCGGCCTCGTCGCCGGGCTGCTGGTCCTGTAGGTCGAGCGCCGCACCGTCGCGTCATGACCTCGCCTGCGCCGGTCGCTCATCACAAGTCGCTGTCGCCGCCGGCGACGGCCGTGCGCGTCGCGCTCGTGACCGCCTCGGACAGCCGCACGCCCGACACGAACGAGGGCGGGCGCGTGCTGCGCCGCCTGATCGACGAGGCCGGGTTCACGGTCACGGCGGAGATGTTGGTCGCCGAGGAGCCGGCGGCGCTGCGCGAAGCTGTCGAACGGCTCGCGGCGGACGCCGACGCCGTGATCGTCACGGGCGGCACCGGGATCGGACCGCGCGATCGCACGCCCGAAGCCGTCGGCGCGTTGTTCGAGCGCCGTCTGCCCGGTTTCGGTGAGCTGTTCCGGATGCTGTCGTTCCAGGACATCGGAGCGGCGGCGATGCTCTCGCGCGCAGACGCGGGCGTCGTCGGACGCGCGCTGGTCTTCCTGCTGCCGGGCTCACCGGCGGCCGTCGAGCTGGCGGTGCGGCGGTTGATCGCGCCCGAGCTGGCGCACGCGATCGGGCAACTGCGGCGCGAGAGCGGGGCCCACCATCAACACCATCATCATGAGCGCTGAAGCCGACGCTCCTTTGATCGACTTGCAGGGCCGCGTGATCGACTACCTGCGGGTGTCGGTGACCGATCGCTGCAACTACGGCTGCGTCTACTGCATCCCGGGCGACGGCGTCGAGCACGTCGAGCGCGCGGACGTCCTGTCGTTCGAGGAGATCGCCGCGCTGGTGCGCGTGTTCGCGTCGCTCGGTGTACGCCGCGTGCGCCTCACGGGCGGCGAGCCGACCGTGCGCCGCGACCTCCCGCGCCTAGTGCGCTTGCTTCGCGAGATCCCGGAGCTGGACGACATCGCGCTGTCGACGAACGGCCACCTGCTGTCGGAGCTGGCGGCGCCGCTGCGCGCCGCGGGCGTCGACCGCCTCAACGTCAGCGTCGACTCGCTGGATGCGGAGCGCTTCCGGCGCATCACCCGACGTGGTGACCTGGGCCGCGTGCTCGCGGGCATCGAGGCGGCGCGCGCCGCCGGCTTCGCGTCCATCAAGCTGAACACGGTCGCGATCCGCGGCGGCAACGACGACGAATTCGATCGCATTTGCGCCTGGGCGTGGGAGCGCGGCGTCGTCCCGCGCTTCATCGAGGAGATGCCGATGGCCGACGGGCGCGCCTACCAGCCCGACGCGCAGGTCGCAGCGGCCGACATCCGCCGCCAGATCGCGGCCGGCTGGCCGGGCACGCGCGTCGTCGCCGAGGAGCCGGATCGCGCGCAGGGCGCCGGCCCGGCCCGCTACTTCCGGCTGGAAGGCGGCGGAACGCCCACAGGCGCGCGCCGCTTCGGGATCATCTCGCCGATGACGGAGCACTTCTGCACGACCTGCAACCGGGTGCGGTTGTCGACGGCGGGCGCGCTGCACGCGTGCCTGGCCCACGACGACGCCGTCGACCTGCGCGGCCCGCTCCACGCGGGAGGCGCCGGCGCGGTCGCGCGCGCGATCCACGGCGCGCTGGCGCGCAAGCGCCCCGGACATACGTTCCAGCTCATCGGGCTCGGCGGACCCCGCAAGGCGATGGTACAAATCGGCGGATGATCGACGGCGGGAAGCTGAAGCAACGGATCGCGGAACTGGCGCCGGACTTCGAGGAGCGGCTGACCGCCCTGTGCGGGATCCCCAGCGTCAGCATGGACCCGAGCCGACGCGCCGAGATGTCGGCATGCGCGAAGATGGGCGCGGATCTCCTGCGCGAGGCAGGCGCGCAGGTCGACACGATCGACACGGGCGGTTACCCGATGGTGGTGGGCCGCTTCGTCCAGGACCCGGCGTACCCGACGGTGACCGTCTACAACCACCTGGACGTGCAGCCGGCCGACGGCGAGGGCTGGCGGACACCCCCGTTCAAGCTGACGCGCGCCGCGCAGGGGAGCGACGCCGGGCCCACGCGCTGGTTCGCGCGCGGCGCCACCGACGACAAGGGCCCCGCGTTGACCGCGCTCTACGGCGCGCGGCTGGCGCTCGAGAACGGCGTGCGCGCGAACATCCAGTTCCTCTGGGAGCTGGAGGAAGAGATCGGCAGCCCGCACTTCGCCGCGGGCCTGGACGCCGCGGTGGCGGGTGACGCCGCCGCCGGGCGCGCGCCGCTGGCGACCGATTCGGTCGTCGTCTCCGACACCATCTGGATCGCGGCCGGGCAGCCCTCGATCTCGTACGGCTTGCGTGGGTTGATGGGGTTCACCGTCGCGCTCGAGACCGGCGCCAAGGACGTCCATTCGGGAACGACGGGCGGGCTTGCGCGCAATCCGATCGGCGAGCTCGCGGCGCTGGTCGCCGAGTGCTACGACGCGCGCACCGGCAAGGTGAAGATCCCCGGCTTCTACGACGACGTGCGCAAGCTGTCGGCGGCGGAGCGCAAGGCGTTCGCGCGCGCGCGGTTCTCGCGGAAGAAGTTTGCGGCCGCGCACGAGCTCGGGTCGCTGCGCCCGATCCGCGACGACGTCGGCGGACTGGTGGCGCTCACCGCGGCGCCCACGTTCGAGGTCCACGGCATCGTCGGCGGCTATTCGGGCCGGGCATCAAGACGATCGTCCCGCACCGCGCCGAGCTGAAGTTGTCTACGCGCCTCGTGCCCGATCAGAAACCGGACAAGGTGTTCAACGTCATCAAGCGCTTCATCAAGAAGCGCCTGCCCGACGCCGAGGTCACGCACGAGGCGTCGCTGGATCCGTATCTCGCGCCCATGGACGGCGGGATGAACGACGCGGCGGCCGCGGCGGCGCGCGCGACGTTCGGCAAGCAGCCCGCGTTCGTGCGCGAAGGCGGCTCGATCGGCGCCGTGCTGACCATGCGCAAGACGCTGAACGCGCCGGTCACCTTCCTGGGCCTGTCGCTGCCCGAGCACGGCTACCACGCCATCAACGAGAACTACGACTGGGGCCAGGCGAGCGGCGGGATGGAGCTTTTCTGCCGCTATTTCAGTGAGATCGCCGCCCGGGGTCGGACCGGAGCGCGGCGCGGTTGAATCCGCCCCGAGAGGCGCTACGCTTCGGGCCATGAGCGACGAATCCTCTGCTGCCGAGGCGCCGTCCCGAGGGGGCGCGATCAAGATCGTCCTGACCGTCGTCGGCATCTGCGGCGCTCTCGCGCTGCTGCTGACGGCGTCAATGAGCTCGGGGGCCGAGTACTACCACTTCGTCCACGAGGTGACGGCGAAGCCCGACGCCTTCCGCGGTCAGAAGCTGCAGGTGCACGGCGTCGTCGCGGACGGCTCCATCGAGCAGGCGAAGGGAACCTTGCTCTATCGTTTCAAGATCCAGAGCCGCCCGGACAAGCCGCCGGCGATCATCACGGCCACGTACGAGGGCCTGGTCCCGGACACCTTCAAGAGCGGCGCCGAGGTGATCGTGAAGGGAACGCTCACCGCGGACAATCAGGTCGCGGTCATCCCCGACGGCATCATGGCGAAGTGCCCGTCGAAGTACGACGCCGACAAGCAAGAAAAAGAGAAGAAGCAGCAGCAGTCCGGCCAACCGTCGGGCGTCGCCGCGCAGCTCAAGCTCTGAGACCCTCGACCGCGTCGAGCCGGCTCGCGCGCATCGAGGGGTAGAGCGTCGCCAGCCAGGCGATCAGGATCGTCGCCAGCGCGACGCCGACCAGCTCCTCGGGACGGATCTGCACGGGCAGTTGGCCGATCAGATAGACCTTCGGGTCCAGCGGGTAGCCGTAGAGACGTGCCAGCACGCAAACCAGCAAGCCGTAGCCGATCCCGAGGCTGGTGCCGATGAGGCCCACCGCGGTCCCGCCGATCAGGAAGATGCGCGATACCATCGGTGACGACGCACCCATCGATTTCAGGATCGCGACCTCGGGCACCTTCGACAGCACGATCATCGTCAGCGACGAGACGATGTTGAACGCGGCGACGACGATGATGATGACCAGCATCAGCGCGATGAAAACCTTCTGGATCAGAAGCGCGCGGAACAGGTTCCCGTTCAGCTCCTTCCAGTCGACCAGGTGGTGGGGGCTGCCCAGCCGGCGCTGAACTTCCTTGCTCGCCGTCAGCGCCGCCATCGGATCGTCGAAGCGCAGCTCGACGCCCGACACCAGTCGGCGCACGTTCGCCAGCCGTTGCGCGTCGGCGATGCTGACGTAGGCGAGCCGCGTGTCGTACTCGTTGAACCCCATCCGGAAGATCCCGGTGACCTTGAACAGGTACGACACGGGCGCGTCGGTGGCGCCCGAGCTGAACGGCACCATGATCGGGATGCAGTCACCGACGCCGACGCGGAGCTTGCGCGCCAGCTCGGCGCCGATCGCGATCCGCCCGACGTCGGTCGAAGCCTTGGGCGGCGTGGTCCCGGGCAGCACGCAGGCGGCCGGTTTCTCCAGATCCGCGACGGTCCCCTTTTCCAGCGCGCGGCGCAGCTCTTCCGCGCCCTGGTGAAGATCGATGCCCTTCAGGTTGGCGCCGACGCGGCCGATCATCACCTCGCCCGCCGAGAACAGGAACGGCGCCATGCGCACGACGCCCGGCATGCCGGCGAGGCGCTTCTGGATGTCGTTCATCTCGTCGAAATCGGCGTCGCCGTAGGCCTGGACGATCAGGTGCGCGTTCAGCGCGAGCACCTTGTCCTGGAACTCGCGCTCGAACCCGCTTGTCACGCCGAACACGACGACCATCGACGCGACGCCCAGCACAACCCCCATCGTCGAGACCGTCATGAACACCGAGAAGACGCGCAGCAGGAACGACACCAGCGCCACCAGCCCGCCCGTGAGGACCAGGGTGACGCCGGCGGTCTCGAAGCCGCGTGCATGGAAGAAGGTCCCTTCGCGCGAGTAGTGCGCGACCGCGAACATCAGGAAGCCGATCGCCACCTGACCGAGCCCGGCCGCCACCCCGATGGCCGCCCCGTGCGATTGCCGCCCGCGGTGCAGGTAGCGGAAACCGACCAGCCGCTCCAGCGTCGATTTGAGCAGCTCGGCGACCACCCAGATGAGGCCGATCGCCACCGCGATCGCGAGCAGCGACCAGCGCGTCCCGACGGCCAATTTCGTCCCGGGCGCGAACCGCGACGTCCCCAGCAGCGCCGAGATCGTCAGCGTCGCGATACCGCGCAAGGCGATCTTGGTGAGGACGCGCCGGCTGGCCGGGTGCATGCTGGGGCGGACACGTTAGCAGTTCTCCGCCCGCGGCGCCGCGGCCGCGGTACAGCTTCCTTGACACCCTTCGACGCCAAACCGTACCGTACACGGCAATGGCCTTCACAAGGGCGCGCCTGCCCCTCCTCCTGTGCGCAGTCGGGGTTGTCGCGCTGGCGGGGGAAGGCCGCGCGCGCGCAGGCAAGAACGACCTGCGCCTCTTGAACCTCTGCCCGCCCGATCAGAACACCAACGAGTGCATCTGGGTCAACCGTGGCATGCGCGGGCAGGTGTTGGGGGGCATGGACGGGACGATTCCCGACGCCGACGGGCAGTCGCGGTTTCGCAGCCTGATGTCCGAGCTGGGCGTCGCGATCGCGCCGCGCTTGATGACGCCGGCCGATACGCTCGGCTTCGCGGGCTTCCAGTTTTCCGCCGAGCTCGGCGTCACCTCGATCAACTCGAACAAGGAGATCGGCGGCCGCCGCTACTGGGACGGAATCGCCAAGATCGAACCGACCGCCACGGAGGCGGTCCCTCGCGATTCGTACCTCACCACCGTCGGTGGTTACGTGCGCAAGGGCCTCTGGCTTCCGCTGCCCGCGTTCGAGTTCGGCGCCGGCGCGCTCAGTATCCTGGGCTCGAGCATGTACGTCCTTCAGGGGTACGCGAAGCTCGCGCTGCAGGAGGGCTTCCACGGCTGGTGGCTGCCGTCGTTCGCGGTGCGCGGTTCGGCATCGCAGCTGCTCGGCACGTCCGAGGTGGACCTGAACGTCTACGGCGTCGACGTGATCGCTTCGAAGGCATTCGACGTCGGCGGCACCGCGCGCCTCGAGCCGATTCTCGGCTGGAGCATGCTGTTCATTCGCGCCCGCAGCGGGGTCATCGACGCCACGCCCGGCTGCGATGCGTTCATGTCGCCGGGAGGGCCGCCGCCCAACACCAACTGCCTGAACTCACAGACGCCGGGACTGGATTACGGGAACGACCTCAACGCGAACTTCACGTTCCCCAAGCAGGACATCATCACGCGCCAGCGATTCTTCGGCGGCTTCAAACTGAAGCTGTCGGTGGTATTCGTGGTCGCCCAGGTCGAGCTCGCGCTCGCGGGCACCAGCCGGGACAACTCGCAGGCGGCAGGCGCGGCGGACCGCAGCGGCACGCAACAAACGTATTCGTTGGCGGCGGGCTTCGATTTTTAGGCGCGGGTTACGAGCGCGACGCAGGCCGGCAGCGCTACGCGGCAGCGCCGCCGACGCCGCCCGAGCCGGCTGAACCAGCAGCAGGCGGAACCGGGGTGCCCGCGGCCGGTGCCGCCGAGGTCGGCGTCGCAGCCGGCATCCCGCCCTGGATGATCTTGCGCAGGCCGGCAACCGACAGCCGCGGCGCCTTCTTCTCTTACTCGAAGATGATCTGGGCGAGCGTGGCGGTCGTCAGGTCGGCGCGGGTCGTGTTCTCGACGACCCGGACGTCGTCGCCCGCCCGCACCATCGCAGCAATGTGATCCAGCGTCACGTATCGACTGTCACGAGTGTCGTAGAGCTTTCTGTTCGCGTACCGCTTGATGGTGCGTGCTGTCGTCATTGTCTTAGGGTGTCATAAACAAAAAAACAGGTCAATCGTGTAATACAACAGACCAATTCGCACCCTGGTGAAATGGCCAAATAATCCCGTTGTTTACACCTCGACCGTGAACGCGCGCGCGAAAATGCTCGCGAGGCTGCGCGGTTGCCGCGGTCGACTGGCAGTCGACCGGAGTCGGAACTACTTCGTCGGCTTCGAGGACGGTTCGGCGTCGTCGCCGATCTCGCCCTTCTTATCTTTGGCGCCGGGCGACACGTCGATTTCGCTCTGCGCGTTAACCGCGCGCTTGAAATTCTTGATTGCCCGGCCGAGCCCATCGCCGAGCTGCGGAAGCTTCGTCGCCCCGAACACGACCACGACGATGATGAGAATGATGACCAGCTCGGGCAGGCCCAGCGAGCCGATCAGCAAGAGTGACAGTCCGCCGTCTGGCATGTTCGCTCCTTGAAACTGCGCCATCTATAGCACCCCGGGCAAGTCAACGCTCGGAATTTTGGATAACTCTCACGATCCGATACGATCGCCCGGCTTGTCCGTAGTCAACATGATGCCCTTCGATCGGCTCAGAAAAATGCGTTCGTTCTCCTTCGCGCTGGTCGCCACGCTGACGGCGGGGACGGTCCACGCGGCAACACCGGCGGCCAAACCGCAGCGTCCGGCGCCGAGCGATCGCGCGCCTGGCGAGGAAAGTCTGTCGGAACGACGCGCGGTGCGCGGCGTTCCCGTCGACGACGTCGCCGCGCCCGAAACGCCCGAGCTGCGCGAGCTGCGCAGGTTCGAGGAGCAGACGTTCCCTCCGGGCGGCGCACCGCGACCGACGCCGGGCGAAACTTCGCTGCCCGCGCCGTCGCTGCCGGGAAGCTGGGGCGGCAGCGGCGACGTACCGCCCGAGCTGCGCTCGCCCGCGGCACCGGCGGCGAGCGCGACGGCAACGCCGCCGCCCGACTCCGACTGGCTGCGCGCGCTCAAGCTGCCCGACTTCCCCGTGCGCTGGGACGCGCCGGTGCTGCGCTACCTCGACTACTTCAAGAACGATCCGAAGGGACGCGCGGTGATGTCGAACTGGTTGCGGCGCGCGGGCCGCTACCGCGACGTGTTCGACAAAGTGCTCGCGCGCCACGGTCTGCCGCGCGATCTCTTCTACCTCGCGATGATCGAG
>DATMZL010000351.1:0-5135 GCA_035607075.1 Polyangia bacterium | reverse complement strand
CGCCCCGTCCAGCGCGACAGCGAGGTGCCCGACGTGGAGGGCGGCATCAAGCTCAGCGTCGACAAGTGGCGCGGCGTCGGCGCGCAGGGCTTCGGCCAGCCCGACACGCAACCGCTGTCGGTCGGCGTCTCGGGCGTCTGGCGCCGGTTCGCCGTCGCGGAGTTCCTGCCCGTGCCCGGCGATCCGAAGATCGGCTTCGGCTGGGGCCTCGCCGTCAACGCGTTCGCTCCGATCATTCGCGGGCATTCGGTGATGGATCGCCGGAACGCGCTGTCGCTGAACGCGGAGCTCACGACCGGCAGCGGTATCTCGGACCTCTACACGGGGCTGACGGGCGGCGCGCTGTTCCCGACGCTGCCCAACCCGTCGGGCATGATGCCGCCGCCGCTCTATCGCCCGAACATCGACAGCGGCATCGTCACGTTCGACGCCGACGGAAACCTCAAGACGATTGACTGGAACGCGTTCGTCGTCGGTCTACAGTACTACCTGCCGATCGCGTACGGGCACGTCTGGGTGTCGGCCAACTACTCGCAGCTCAAGTCGAACAA
The DNA here is from genome assembly GCA_035607075.1 of Polyangia bacterium. Lineage (GTDB taxonomy): Bacteria > Myxococcota_A > Polyangia > Fen-1088 > Fen-1088 > JADGRB01. Next base: position 4,584 of record DATMZL010000351.1, on the reverse strand, counting down.
CATCATCAGCCTCACGCCCGAGAACAGCCGCGGCGCCGTCTTCTATTACCAGGATTACGTCGACGGGAACCTCTTCGGCGAGTTGACGCCCGCCGTGCAGGTCGGCGTCTCGTACCAGTGGACACACCAGGTCTTCGGCGACCGCCCCTTCAGCGGCCCCCACCCCGAATCCCACAACCATCGCGCCGAGCTCGGCTTCCGCTTCTTCTTCTGATTCAGTGACTAACGACCGGGGACGTCCCAGGTGTCGGGTAGGTGGATCGCGTAGCCGAGGTCGATGTTGCGCCATTCGCCGCTGACCAGCGTGACCGTCCAGGTGATGAAGCCGCGCGTGGCGTCCAGCTGATAGCCGGTTGTCGTCGCGCCGCCCAGCACCTCCACCCTCACGTCGGCGATCTTCGACACCGGGATGTTCTCGCGCAGCTCGATTGTCTCCGGGCCGCCGGTGCGGTTGGTGAGCTTCGTGCGGAAGCCGTTGACGATGTGCTTCGTCGAGCTGAAGAAGCCGGCGGCCTTGTCCTTGTCCTCGCGGACTTTGCGTTCGACCTTGAGCTCCTCGTCGATGCCCAGCGACACCTCGAACGGCGCGCCCACGCCTTGGTGGCGCAGCTGCGAGTCGCCGACGTAGGAACCGTGGCGGTAGCTGCGCACGCGGCCCTCCAGCAGCGGGTAGGCGGCCGGGTTCTTCAGCGCCGCGATCTGGTACACGTGCTCGTCCAGCTTGGGTGTCGCGACGAGCTTCACCGCCGCCTGCGTCTCCACGACGTCGACGGGCGCCCACACCGGGCGGCCGTCGGCGACGACGGTGAAGGGATGGGGCAGGGTGAGCACGAACGAATTTCCCTTGTCGTCCAGCGTCGCCGCCTGTGGGCCCGAAGGCGCCGCCGCGCCGCCGCCCGTGTCGAGCCGCTCGCGCCGCTCCTGCGACTGCACCAGCACCTTCGCGCGCTGCTGCTCGTATCCGTCGACGACCAGCGGAGCCGGCTGCGGCGCTTCGGATCCGAGCTTGGGGCGCGCGGTCGAGAGCGCGACGCGCACGTTGTTCCAATCCTCGCCGGTCGCTTGCCGGATCAGCGCGCCCACCGTCAGGCGCGCGGTCGCGGGCCCGGTCTTGCTGCGGGCGCGCGGCGCGACGTCGACGTCGTACTCGGGCTGCCAGCCCGCGCCGCCGACGACGTACGAGACCGTCGCGGTCACGTGCGGCAGCGCGCGGCAATTGACCGTCACCGCGGCGGTGCGGTACGCGCGCTGGCCGGCGCCGCCGACCTGCGCGAGCTGCCGGCGCAGCTTGTTCGCGCCGAGCTGCAGGCCGCGCATCGCCACGTCCAGCTTGCGGCGCTCGTCGCTGAGCGCCGCGCGCCGCGCCCGCAGTCCCTCCAGCGTCTTCGCCCACGCCGGCGTGTTCGGCTTCGGGTTGCGGATCTCTTCCGTCAGCGTCGCCGAGAACAGGTTGCCGAACGCGTTCACGTCCTCCAGCTCGGCGGCGATCGCCGCGCGGCGCGCCTGGTTGCTCGCGATCTCCTTGTCGGCCTTGTCGAGATCGGCAGCCAGCGCGCGGGCGCGCGGGTCGGCCGCCTCACGCTCGTTCACCTGTTCGCCCGACAAGCCGATCACCTCGGCGGCTTCGCGCACGTCGCCGCGCAGCGTCCGGACGTCCAGCGCGGCGGGCAGTCGATCGAACGTCGCGCGCGCCGTTCCTTTCTCGCAGGTGACGGTGCGCGCGCGCGTGACCTTCGCGCGATCGGCGAAGACGACCACGCTCTCGACGTCGCCCGAGGAGGAGGTAGCGGCGCGCGCCGCCGCCGGTGCCAGCACGGCGCCGAGAACGACATATATGAGGAACGCGCGCACGGTCAGTTCTGGTAGAGCTGCCAGTCCTTCGGGCGAGTGATCTGGTAGCGGAGCTGCAGCGTCTGCGTCGCGCCGGGCGCGATCTCCAGGCGCCAGCGGATGACGCCGTCGGCGTCGGGCGCGGCGGTGGCGGCCGGTTGCACGCCCAGCAGCTTCACCTCCACCTTGTCGCGCCGGCTGCGCGGGATCTGATCGACGATCTCGACGGTCACCTTCTGCTTCTTGTAGTTGCCGACCTGGATCTGGACGTCGTACGTCGTCTCCTCCGACTTCATGATCACGCCGGTCGTCTTCGTGTTCGGCACGACCTGGCGCACCAGCTTGACGTCCTGATCGGCGCCCAGCGGGAACTCGATGTCGCCGCCCGGTCCGGTGGTCTGGATCTCGCCGACGCCGACCAGCTCGCCGTCGCCGAAGATGGTGGCGGGCCCGCGCAGCAGCGGCCGCTTGCCGTCGTTGCGCACGCGCGCGCGCAGGAACGCGGTCGGCGCCAGCGCGGGCGTCGCTTCGTGGAACGCGCTCGCCTTGAACGTCTGCGACGCGAGCGGAATGCGCACCTGCTTGCTCGAGCTGGCGATCGTCGCCTTCGTCGGCGCCTGATAGACGTAGTCCAGCCCGCCCGCGCTGACCGCGGGCAAGTAAGGATCGGAAAGCACGGGCCCGCGCGCCGGCGCCGAGATGTCGACCAGCGCCAGCGAGACCGATTGGTAGTTCGCCGTGCTCGTGGTCTTCGTGCGTCGGACCGCGGGGGCACTCGCCAGCGGGCTCTTGCGTCCACCGTAGTTGTAGGACCGCGCGGGAGCTTCCGCCTCCTCCGCCATGTAGCCCTGCGGCGCTTCCTCCTCCATCGGCATCGGCGGCGGCGGCATCGCGGCCGGCGCGGCCGCGCGCGCCGAGGAGGGCGCGGAGGGCTCCGGTTTCGGGCTCGCCTGCTGCCGCGCGCGCGCCCGGTAAATCTGCGCCTTCTGCTCGTCCGCCGCCTTCTCGACGTCTTTGAGTCGGGCCGTGTAAGAGTCGTCGCGGTCCCGCTCGCCCGTGCTCGCCTGCGCGAGGCGCACGCGCAGCATCTCGGCGTCGATCGCCCGGCCCTCCTCGGCGACCGCCGACGGTCCCGGAACCGGCAGCGGCGGCTCGACGCGCGGCGCGCTCCGCGGGCGCAGCTGCGGCACGAACTCGCTCCGCTCGCCCAGCGTCCACGTCAGCAGCTCGGGCAGATCGATCCCGCGTCCCGGCATCGCGGTCGACAGCAGCACGACCACGTCGGTCCAGTCCTCGCCGGTCGCCTGCTCGACGACGGCCGCGGTCTCGACGCGGATCTGCCCGCGCGCCGATGCGTAGTGAAGGTCGTAGGCCGGCTTCCAGCGCGCCCCCGGGACGAAGTACTCCAGCTCCAGGTCGGCGCCGGCCCGCGCCAGCTCGACGATCGCGACGACGTCGACGACCCGGTCGGCGAATCCGCCCTGGTTCAGCGCCTGGATATCGGAGAGCAGTCGATCGCGATCCTGGACCAGCTCGCGCCGATCGCCGTCCAGCTTCAGCAGGCGCGTCCCCGCCGTGCGCGATCGCTCGGCGATGAAGTCCAGCGCCTTCCACCACGATCCCACGTCGGGGACCAGGTTCTTGCGCCCTTCGCGCTTCTCCTCGGAGACGGGCGGGGTGGGTCTGAGCGCGCGCAGGAAGCCGACCTCCCAGTCATCGGCGGCGCGACGGTCGTCCATCTCCGCCAGGCGATCGTTCGCAGCGTCCAGCTGATCCAGCAGCTTCGCCGACTGGGCGATCGACAGCCGCTCGCGCTCGACCGGCGTCGCCTCGACGCGCAGCACGCGGCCGCCTGTCGCGCCGGTGATGGCGACGCGGATCGTGTCCAGGAAGACGGCACCCGGCAAGCTGGGGAAGCGGATGACCTCGATCCCCGCCTTGCCGGTCGCGCGGCCGCGCCGGCGGACGCGCGCGCGATCGCTGAACACCGTCACCTCGGCGATCGGCGCCTCGATCACCGCGGCGGCCTCGGCCGTCTTCGGCGACAGCACGACGCCCGGCACCTTCTCGGCGCGCGTTTGAGCGGCGACCGGCGGCGCCGGGCGTGCGCCGAGCACGGCCGACGCGGCGATGACGATCGCGAGAGGACGCCGGCGCGCGTTCAAGTCAGTTCGACATGTCCGGCGGCTTCCGCACGAGCGTCACCGTGCGCAGACCCGGGTAGGCCCAGATCCAGGTGCGGTCGTGACCCGCGATGCTCATCGTGTCGGTGCCGACGCAGAGATCGGCCTGGGTCGGAATGGCCAGCGTGTCCGCGAAGTGCGTGAGCAGCGGCCCCTGCGTGCTCCACCGCCCGGACAGGCCACCGCCCGTCGGTTCGGAGGCGAGCTCGTACGTGCATGCGCAGCCGAGGTTACCGTCGTCGGCGCAGACGATGTTCTGCGCGGGCGAGCCGAGCGAGATCGAATACGCCTTCAGGTCGTTGGTGAGCGAGCGAGCGCCGGCTGGCAGCGTCGCGGGATCCGCCTCCGCGCACTGGAAGGCGACGGCGAACCGGCTGAGGCAGCTCGCCGAGAGATCGACGCTGCCGCGGCCGACGACCTGAAACTTCGCCGCGTACGTTCCGGAGCCGTCGTACGTGATCGTGCCGCCCGGCGAGACCGCCAGCGTGTCCGACGGAAAGATGAACTTCGTGATGCCCAGCGTCGGGTCGTACATCAGGTACGAGCACCAGTCGCTGCTGGTCGGCTCGGG
>DATMZL010001057.1:0-3082 GCA_035607075.1 Polyangia bacterium | reverse complement strand
GAACGTGCTGACGGCGCGACGAAGGCCCTCATCGCAAATCTCGAACGCACCGTCGCGTTCTGCGACCACTTCGTGGGGATTCTCGGCCACGATCTGCAGAATCCGCTCGCGGCGATTCGAATGTCGGCGCACGTCGCGGGGGCGCGCGCGCCGAATCCAGACTTCGCGCGGCGAGTGGGCGTCATCGGGACCAGCGCCGAGCGCATGTCGCGAATGATCGATCAGCTGCTGGATTTCACGCGCGCCCGGATCGGGAGCGGCCTCGACTTGTCGCTGCGACGCTGTGACATCGTCGCGATCTGCAGGGCCGTCGCCGGCGAGCTACAAGCCGCTCGCACGACGACCGCGGTGACGATCGATACAGCGGGCCCGACCGCCGGCCGCTGGGATCCGGACCGGGTGGCGCAGCTGCTTTCGAACGTCATCGGCAACGCGATCGAACATGGCAGCGGCGACTGGGTCGCCGTGTACATCGACGGAACGAATCCGCACGAGGTCACCGTCGAAGTTCGAAATCGAGGCGAGGTCGCGCCGGAATTGCGGCCGGCTCTCTTCGATCCTGCACGCCGCGCGCGCCTCGCCCATCCCGCCGCGGGTCTGGGACTCGGACTCTACATCTCCGATCAGATCGTGCGCTCGCACGGCGGCGGCATTGACGTCAGCAGTACGGGCGGCGAGACGGCGGCGCTGATCGTTCTGCCCCGCCAGGCGCCGCCGGGCCGTCGCGTATTCGAGGGAGATCTGCCTCGCCGGCGCGGCCCCGACCTTACTTGAGGCCGCAGAAAAGCAAGCCCTGGATGGCAACTCGCACCCCGGCATGTGCGCGAGGCCACAGCTCTGGAGAAACGTCGTCCCGCTCGGACAACCACCGTCGGGAGGCGGCGGATACGTGCACGCCCCGAACACCAGACCTGATTCGGCGCATTCTGAGGAGTATGCCGCCAGCTCGAGCGGGGATATACTGAGCGCATGAAAATAGCTTTCATGGCGTTGGTGTTGTCCGTGCTGTCCGTCACCGGTTGTCCGAGCGCCACGTCCAAGTGCGACAAGGCGGTCGACAACATCATGGCCAGGTGCCAGACGTGCTTCGGAATGTCGACGTCGAGCACGAGCTCGCGCACCAGCTCCAGCTGCCGCCAGGCGCTGATGGGCATGTGCGGATCGTCGTCCAGCTCGTCCAGCTCCTCGAGCTCGTCCAGCCCGGATGCCTTCCTGAACTGCGTCGCGGCCGCCACCACCTGCGACGGCATCCTCTCCTGCCGCTAGGCGTCCGCGCCGTCGCCCGTCGGACGCCGCGTGAGGTTTCGTTCGAGACTCGCGCTCACGCTGGCCACGCTCGGTGTTCTTGTCGCGATCGTCCGAGCCTGCCTGCGCCCGTCCGCGCGCCCTGAATCGCACCAGCAGCAGTCGGTCTGCGTTCCCGCGCTGAGCAAGCGCGTCGCGCTGGTGGTGGTCGACGCCCTCCGCGCGGACACGTTCTTCGGCGACAGCTTCGCGTCCTTCCGCAAGGCGCATCCGGAGGCGGCGTTCGGCGTCGTTCGCACCAGCCCCGTCAGCATGAGCACCGCCGGCGTCCGCTCGATGGCGACGGGCACGTTCCCCGATCTCTTCGACGTCCTTCACAACTGGGACAACGTCGCCTCGAACCTGTCGGGCGTGCCCGATCTGGCGCGCGAGGCCGGCCGCGCGACCGCGCTCTGCGGCGACAGCACCTGGAGCGAGCTGTTCCCGAAAGCGTTCGCCGTTTCGGACACCGAGGTGAACCTGCCGCGCATCATCTTCTACCTGCGCGCCGAAACGATCGTCGACGAGATGCGCGTGAAACGTCTCGCCGACCGACTGCGCACGCAGCCGCCGCCCGATTTCCTGGTGCTTCACCTGGTCGGGCTCGATCACGCCGGCCACCGTCGCGGCGTGAAGTCCGCCGCATATGCCGACATCGCCCGCCGCACCGTCGCGCACATCGAGAACATCGTTCGCCTGTTGCCCGCCGACACGACGGTTCTGTTGACGTCGGATCACGGGGCGACCGACTCCGGCGGACACGGCGGCGGGTCCGACGCCGAGACGACCGCGCCCCTGTTCGCGTTCGGCGCCGGCATCGCGCCCGCCGTCCGCGCGAACGTCAACCAGATCGACCTCGCGCCGACGCTGTCCTGCCTGCTCGGCTTGCCGTTTCCTGCGACCTCGCTGGGACGGCCGGCCGTCGAGCTGTTCGACGAATCCGCGCCCGCGCGGCTCCACCGCCTACGCGCGGGCCTGTCCCAGGTCGAACACGCGTGGGCGGAGCCGGCCGGCGTCGAGTCGGGCAGCGCGATCGGCGCCGACGCCGACCAGCGGACGCTCGACGCGCGTTTCGCGACGATCCTGGAGGCTTTCCGGACGAACGTCGCGCGCACGCGCGTGCCGGTTGCGCTCTGGGGACTGATCCTGCTGGTGTTTCTCGTCGCCGGCATCGGCGAGCTGCGGATCTCGCGCGCGCCGTCTGCGGCCGCCACCGCGCTGCTCTGCGCGGCAATCGTTCTGACGGCGATCTCCAGCCATCTGGCCTTCGGGGGGCTGTCCGTCTGTCTGGCGGTGACGCTGTCGATCTTCGCGTTCGCGGAGTGGCAGCGCGCGCGGTTCGCCCTGCCCGTCCATCGCCTCTGGTTCGTGAGCGCGGGCGCCGCGGTTCTCCTGGCGCTGGCCCGCGACCATCAGGGCCGAAAGACGACGCTGCTGTTCGGCTCGCCGTCGGGCGTCTCGCTGGCCGTCGGCGGCGCAGTCCTGTGCCTGGTGCTGCGCGCGCTCGATCGGAAGCTGCGCGCAGCGACGGGGGAGCGCGCGACGCACCTGATGCTGCCGATCGTGTTTCTCGCCGTGATCGAGGGCGGCGATCCGGCCATCGCGATCGGAAACGGGTTCTTCGTCGCCTGGCTGTTCTGGGATCTCGCGGACGGCTGGCGCGCGGGGCGGCGAGGTCCCCACGATCAGCTGCTGCGCGTGCTCGGGGCGGCGGCGCAGATCGCGCTGCTGTTGCTGTTCCTGGTCCCGCAGCGGTACCAAGCGTGGATTCGCGCGGACATCGTCGCGATGGCCGTCG
>DATMZL010000352.1:0-11235 GCA_035607075.1 Polyangia bacterium | reverse complement strand
CGCTGGCCATGCGCCGCGTCTCGCGCGGTCGGCCGCCCTTCGAGGGTTTTCAAGGCGTCGCCGTCTTCATACTCTTCGCCGTGGCGGCGCCGCTGGTGGTGTCGTTCGCCGACGCCGCGGCGGTGACGCTGACCGGCTTTGGCCAGGACTTCCTGTTGATCTGGCACACGCGGTTTCGGTCCAACGTCCTCACCAACTTGATCTGGGTGCCGGCTGTCGTGATCGGCGCGAGCCGGGGCGCTGCCTGGGTGAAGGCCGCGCCCGGGGAAAAACTGGTCGAGGCCGGGGTCCTGACGGCAACGCTGTTGCTCGTCGGCCTCGCCGTCTTCGGTCCGCTCGCCGACCAGGCCATCACGGTGCTGCTGCTGGCGCCCTTTCCCCTGTTTCTGTGGGCCGCGGTTCGCTTCGGAACCGGCGGCGTGAGCGCGGCGCTGCTGGGCTTCGCGTTCCTGGTGCTCTGGAACGTCGCGCACGGCCACGGACCGTTCGTCGCGCGGTCGCCGTTGGAAGCCGCCCTGCCGATCCAGCTCTTCCTGACGCTGCTCGCGGCGCCGATGCTGTTGCTTGGCGCGCTGGTGCAGGAACGCCAAGGGATGGAGTCGGCGCTGGTCGAGAGCGAGTCGCAGTATCGCAGCATCGTCGAGTCGACCGGCGACGGCGTGCTGGTCACCGATCTCGACAACGCCGTCGTCGCTGTGAACCCCGCCTTCTGCACGATCGCCGGCCACACCCAGGAGCGGCTGCGGACGCTTCACCCGCGCGAGTTCATGCACCTCGACGACCTGCAACCGTTCGACGCGTACCTGGACAGGACGGCGACGACCGAGGTGGTCGCGGCGGGCGTGATGTGCGTGTGCGGAGATGGGCGGCTCACGCGGCTGGAGCTGCGCGGCAAGCGCTTCAGCTATGGCGGGCGCGTGCACGTCCTGTCGGTCGTCCGCGACGTGACCGAGCGCGAGCGCTCGCTGCGTTTTCTGGAGCAGAAGGTGGCGGAGCGGACGCGCGAGCTGTCGACGCTGCTCGAGATCTCGAACACCGTCGCATCGAACCTCCAGCTCAAGCCCCTGCTGCGCGTGGTGCTGGAGCAGCTGCAGATCGTGCTGGGCTGCACGGGCGTCACCATCTTCGTCATCGACGGCGACGAGCTGGTGATCCTCGATCACCGCGGCCCCATCGCCGCCGACGACGTCGCCCGCTCACGTCTGCCGGGCCGGCAGATCATCGCCCTCGCGCAGGAGCGCAAGGGCAGCCCGATCATCATCGACAACCTCTGGGGAGGCAGCGAGGCAGCGCGGGCGTTCCGCGAGCGGGCCCCCGAGGCGCTGACCGGGCTGCTGCTGCACGCGCGAGCGCTGCTCTTCGTGCCGCTGCGGGTCCGCGATCGGACCATCGGTTTCCTGTTGCTCGACAACGCAGAGTCGGATCGCTTCAGCACGCGCGACGGCACGCTGGCGTGGGCGCTGGCGAATCAGGCCGCGGTCGCGATCGAAAACGCCCGGCTCTACGACACCGCCCGTGACCTGGCTGCGTTCGAAGAGCGGCAGCGGCTCGCGCGCGATCTCCACGACTCCGTCACCCAGAGCCTCTACACGGCGGCGATGCTCGGGCGCGTGCTCCCGCAGACCTGGGAATCCGATCGGAAGGTCGCGCAGGAGATGCTCGGCCAGCTCGGAGAGGTCACGCAGGCGGCGCTCGCCGAGATGCGGACCCTGCTGCTGGAGTTGCGTCCTTCCGCGATCCTTCAGACGGGGCTCGAAGATCTGCTGCAGCGGCTCGCGCGCGCGCTGCGCACCCATCTCGAAAAGCCGATCCACGTCGAGATCGTGGGCTCGGGGCAGCTGCCGCCGGAGGTCCATCTCGCCTTCTATCGCCTCGCGCAGGCCGCGCTGGGAAACGTCATCCGCCACGCCTCGGCGGCGCAGGCGACGGCGCGCCTGGTCCTCGCCGACACATCCGCGTCGCTGACGATCAGCGACGACGGCGGCGGTTTCGACGCCACGCACCCGAGCGATCGCCACGGAATGGGCTTCGAGATCATGCGCGAGCGCGCCACGGCGATCGATGCCGACCTGAAGATCGACAGCACCGTCGGCCAGGGAACGACAGTGACCCTGCGGTGGCCGGGCGCCCAGACGTCGAACGCGACTTAGCGCGGGTTCTCCAGCACGTAGCCGAGCAGCGACTCGACCTGCGCCGGATTGTCGGGGCGGAAGGCGTAGCAGAGCTCGGTGATCACGCGAACCTCACCAGCGAAAGTGCACACCATCAGCCGGTCCCGCTGCGCGTCGTACAGATACTGCGGCTGGTTGATCGTCGGCGGCAGCTTGGGCGCGCGCCCGCGCGCGACCGCCTCGTTGATCGCGGCGATGTTCTTGCGCTGGAAGCGCGCCGCAGCCTCGAGCAGGGGCGCGCTGCTTCGGACGAGCGCGACGGTCCGCAGCGGCTGGAAGCGCAGCTGGCCCCGCTCGCCGCGCCCCTCCTCTTCGTCCGGCGTCCGTTCCGGCCAGAACGCGGGCGCGGCTTCGACCGAGAGCAAGAACCCGGCGTCCTTGCGCAGCCGTCGCGTGAGACGGACATGCGGGACCTCGCTGGCATCGGCCATCAACGCTTCGCCGACGCCGAGCCCGACGAAGCGAACACGATCGCGCTCGTCGAAGTCCGGTATGTAGACCGCGAGGTCGTCGTACAGACCATTCCGCAAGCCGTCCATCCACATCGGCCGGTGTCCGTTGAACAGCGGCACGCCGTCGATGGCGCCGACCGGCGACGCCGCGCGCGGGCCACCCCGCATCGCCGAAACCGCGCTCTCGCCCGCGCCGGGACCGAACACCACGCCGGTCGCCGGATAGAAGCCCGGGCGCGGGGGCACCGTCTTTTCGCGCGACACACCGCGCGCGTCGGGCGCCGTCAGCAGCGCCCAGCGACCACCGTGCCACCTGACGACGCGCCGATCGCCGAGCACGACGAGGCCGAGCGGCGTCTCGGCGACACCGAGGAGCTTGCCGGCTTCCACAGGAACGATCAGCGACGGCCGCGCGGGCTCCTCCGGCACCACCATGAGCGTGTCCTGCTTCGCCACGGGTCCCCTGCCCTGCGCCACGGTCACCTTTCGCCCCGCGATCCAGAACCGCGGGGCGCCGCTGTCCGGCGCGAGTCGCCAGCCGGTCGGCGCACCCGTGTTCGGGATGTAGCGACGGGTCCCGTCCGGCTCGCGCACATAAGGCGCCGCCCAGCCGCCGATCGGTGTCCACGCCTTGCCGTCGAAGCGGTGAAAGTAACGTTCGGCGACGGGCGTTCCGTTGCTTTCGAGGAAGCCGACCAGGACGGTGCCGTCGGGCTGTGCGATCAGCGCTTGCGGGCCCATGAACCCGCCCGGCTCGGGGTGGGGGAACTCGTCCACCTGCGCGCCGCGAACGCGGAGCAGCACGGTGTGGGGTGAAGCGCCGCGCGCGCCGCCGTCGACGCCGCCGCCCCACCAGTAGAACGATGCCCAGCACACACCGCCCGCCGCGGACACGACGCTCACCACCTCGGAGTACGTTCCGGGCCGGTGTAGATCGATCGCTGTCAGCCGTCCGTCGGCGGCGCGGCGATGCAGCATTCCGTCGCCGACCAGCCACAACTCCGCGCCGTCGACGGCGAGGTACGAGATCTCTTTCCACGCGCGCTGCTCGCCGAGCTGGAACGTCCGCCCGCCGTCCGTACTTCGATAGAGCCGGCCGTCGACCGCGGCCCAGACGTCCTTCGCGCCCGCAACCACCGCGGTGGCTCGCCCCTCCGGCGTACCGGCGGGACGCGCGAGCGTCTTGCGTTCGAGATCGTAACGGCGCAGCCCTTCTTCAGCGGCCACCCAGAGCACAGAACCGCGCGCTGCGAGCAGCGCGTGCCCGCCGGGCAACCCGCGGTACGGCTCGCCCACGAAGAGCGGGACACGAAAGATCGGCGGCGCTTCGGTGGCGGCGCGTCCGTCACGAACGCCCACCGCGAAGCCGGCGGCGAGGACGACGAGCCGTACGACCAGCAGGCCCGTCATCGACCGAAGATTACACGAAGGTCTTCCGGGATTGCTGCTGTCGCGGGGCGGCAGTTTCTCTTTCCGCGGGCCATTGCGGGGCTCGGGTTCTGTCCTTAGTTTGTTGCGCGGCGCATGCAGGCGGAACTGGAACAGACGCCCGGCTCGACGCTGACCGCAGGGACGTGCCTGGGCAAGTACCAGGTGGTTCGCCTGATCGGCGAGGGCGGCATGGGCGCGGTCTACGAGGGCGTCCACCTGGCGATTGGAAAGAAGGTCGCGATCAAGGTCATGAGCCCCGAGCTGGCGGCGAACCTCGACGCGCGCGCCCGATTCTTGCGCGAGGCGCAGCTGACGTCGCGCGTGCGGCATCCGCACGCCGTCGACGTGACAGACGTCGGCAGCGAAGGCGGACAGCCGTTCCTGGTGATGGAGCTGCTCGACGGCGAAGACCTGTCCAGCTTCATCGAGTGGCGCGGCCGGCTGCCGCTGGAGCAAGCCGTCGACATCATGCTGGCCGTCGCGGCCGCTGTCGCGGCGGCGCACGACGAAGGGATCATCCACCGCGATCTGAAACCGCGGAACGTCTTCATCTCGCAGACACGCGACGGTACGATCGTGCCCAAGGTCGTCGACTTCGGTATCTCGAAGGGGACGCCGGGCCCGGAGCCGGAACCCACCACGTCCGCGACATTGCTGACGCCTGTGGTCGCGACGACCGTGGGCCTGATGGGCACGCCGGGTTATCTGTCGCCGGAGCAGATCGAGGGGCCGCGAACGGTCAGCGCGGCGAGCGATCAGTACGCGCTCGGCCTCATCCTGTTCGAGTGCGTGACCGGCCGGGCGCCGTTTCCCGGCGAAGACGGCGTCACGAAGATCTTCGGCGACATCTTGAAGGGCCAGCGCCCCGCGGCGGGCGATCTGCGCCCGGACCTGCCCGACGGCCTGCAGGACATCATCGACAGGGCCACCAGCCGTGACCCAGGCGACCGGTTTCCGTCGGTGCGCGCCATGGGCAAGGCGCTGCTGGCGTTCGCCTCGCCGAAGGCGGCGCTGACCTGGGCGAGCACTTTCGACGAAGGTCTGAGCGGGATGAGCGGCGCGATCCCCGCGTCGCCGATCGTGCGCCGCCCCGTCGTGCGCTGGATCGTCGCTGCGCTGTTGGCGCTGTCGACGGCGGGCGCGATCGCGTGGTGGTCACTGCGTGCGCCGCGCACGCCGTCAGCGCGCGCGACGTCGGACTACAAGCAGATGCCGCCCACCGTCTGACACGAGCCCGCCTGGTTGCACGTGCCGCCGAGGAGCCCGCACGGGCAGGTCGTCTCGGCGCCGGGGAAGAAGCACTGACCCGACGCCAGCCCGTTGCAGTACCCGGCGCACACGCCGGTTCCGCCGCAGCCCGGGCGCCCGCCGCGCGGCGTGCCGGTGCTGACGGGCCAGCACGTTCCGACGTGCCCCTGGACGTCGCAGGCCTGGCACGGCGCCGTGCACGCGTCGCTGCAGCAGACGCCGTCGACGCAGCGTCCGCTCGCGCACTCACGCGTCGACTGGCAGGCGGCGCCGTTCGATCGTGCGGCCACGCAGCCGCCCGCGTCGCAGTACGGTCGCGCCGGGGCCGCGCACTGTGCGTCGAGGGTGCATGACGTCAGACACGCGGTGCCGTTCGCGTTGCAGACGAGATCGCCGCACGACATTGTCGCGACAGCTGGGCAACTGCCTGCGGCGTCGCATCCGGCACGCAAGGTCAGCGTCGCGCCGGTGCAGCTCGCCGCCCGGCAGGTGACGTCCGCAGCGGGATAGCTGCACGCGGTCGCGGACGCGGCGCTGCACGCACCCGCGCACATCCCGGTGCCTGCGCAGGCGTCACGTTTTCCGTGAGGCGGCCCCGACGTCACCTGCGTGCAAACACCGCGCGACGTCCCGACGTCGCACGCCTTGCAGCGCTCTGTGCAGGAGGTGTTGCAGCAGACGCCGTCGACACAGAAGCCCGACGCGCACTGCGTGCCGACGTCGCAGGACGTTCCGGGCGCCGCGCCTGCAGCCCCGTCGGTGCCGGCGCTGCCGCTCGTGCCTGCGATCCCGCCGGCGCCGCCGCCCCTACCCGTCGTGCCTGCGATCCCGCCCGTGCCACCGCCCGTTCCGCCGCGGCCCGCGCCCGCGCTGCCGCCTGTCCCGGCGATCGCGCCCGTTCCTGCGCTGCCACCGCCCCTGCCGGCGGCGCCGCTCGTCCCGGCGACGCCGGTCGTGCCGGCGACGCCGCTCGTCCCGGCGACGCCGCCCGTCCCGGCCGCGCCGCTCGTCCCAGCGACGCCACCCGCGCCACCCTTCCCCGTACCAACGCTGCCACCCACGCCCGCGGAACCGCCGGCCCCCGCGTCGCCATGGCTGTCGACGGCGTGCGACTCGGTACCGAGATCGATCGCGGCGTCACGCGGGCCGCCGGCATGACAAAGCTTGTCGGATCCGCACATGAAGCCACGCGGGCAGCGGCCATCGGCGCACGACAATGTTCCGTCCTCGATGCTCGGCGAATAGCAGCCGGCAATCGCGATCCCGATGATGGCCGTCACCGCGCGTGCTGCCGTTGAAGAACGCATCAACCTTTCAGAACGTGACACGCAAGTTGGCGCCAGCGAGCGATGGGCCCGCGACGGGTTCGACCATCGCGCGGCGGCGGCCGGTCACGTAGAGCGCTGTCCCGGCGGCGACGGCGACCGCGCCGCTCACCAGCCCGATGACTTGCAGCCGCTCGTAGAGGATGCCCCGCGATTCCTTCCCGGAATCGAAGGGCGTCGGGTTGCCCGGCTGCGCCGTCTGCGAATCGTGCGTCAGGCTGTCGCCCTCCCTTTGCGCCAGCACGCCGAACACCACCCCGGCGGTCAGCAGCGCGCCGCCTGAAACGCCCAGCGACACAGCAACCACGCGTCGCGTTCGCGACGGATCGCGGTCCGCGGTCATTGCCACCGCAGGCGCAGCCGGCTCGCGTCGCTGATCGACCACCGCCACCTGCACCGCAACCGCGACGGGCGGCGGAGCGGCCGGCTGCGGCGCAATCACCGTCACCGTGCCGCGATCGGCCGGCGCCGTTTTATCGACCTCGGCGCGCAGCGTGGCGATCAGCGACGCGGCCTTCTCGCGCTTGTCCGCCGGTGCGTCCGGCGCCTCGGCGAGGAACCGCTCGAAGGCCGCGACCGCGGCGTCCCGGCGGCCGAGCCCGACGTACGCCAGGCCGAAGTCGTAGTGAATCTTCGGGCTCGGAACCAGCGCGTACGCCTCCTCGAACCGCGCCAGCGCCACCTTATAGTCGCTGCGCTTCAAGGCAGCGACACCTTCGACCAGCTTGGCGCGCGCCGCTTCGCGATTCGGTTCGCTCGCCGCTGCGGCGGCCTGCGCCTGCGCGCGCGCCGTGCCCATCGCACACAGCTCGACGCCGACGATCGCCGCCAGCGTCGCCGCCGCGACGGCCGACCGCCGCCGGGTGGTCTCAGAGATCGACAATGCCATCCGTATCCACCACGTGTCGCGGCCGCGGTGGGCGCGGCGCCGCGAGTCGCGACGGGCGCCGCGGCGGTTCGTTCACGCGCGCCGGCGTCTGCGCCGGAGGCGCGACAGAGGCCGCCGGGATCGAAGCGGAAGCGGACGCTGGCGCTGGAACGACGATCGCCGGCCGCGCCAGCGGCGCTGTCGTTCGCTCGCTGTCGGCCAAAGCACGGAACGCGGCGGCGCGCGCCGGGCGGGCGGGCCCCACCCGCAGCATCGCGCCCCCCGCGATCAACACCGCCGCCGCCAGCGCCGACGTCCCCGCGATCGTCAACGCGATCTGCGCCCGCCGGGCCCGCCGCTCCACCTTCGGCGGCGGCGCCGGCGCTGTCGCCGCCGCCAGCGCCCCGGCCACGTCGTGCATCTCGGCCGGCCGATCCTCGGGCCGCTTCGCGAGCATCGCCGTCACCAGGTCCGCCAGCCATGCCGGCAGATCGGGCACGCGTTCGCCGATCGACGGGATCGCGCCGAACATGTGCCCGACGATCAGCTCCTGAACGGTCTCGGCCATGAACGGCGGCTCACCGCTCAGCATCTCGAACAGGATGCAGCCGAGCGCGTAGATGTCGGCGCGGCCGTCGATCGCTTCCGATCCGCCGCACTGCTCGGGCGACATGTATTCCGGCGTCCCCAGCACCATCCCGCGCATCGTCAAGCGCACCGACGCGTTGGCCGTCCGCAGCTTCGCGATCCCGAAGTCCAGCACCTTCACCGTCGTCGCGTTCGCAGGAGCGCTGCGATCGCCGGCGAGAAACACGTTCTCGGGCTTCAGATCGCGGTGGACGATCGCGTTGTCGTGCGCCGCGCCGATGGCCTCCGCGATCTGCCGCGCGATCGGACACGCCACCGCCCAGGGGATGCTTCGTTCGCGCAGCAGGCGATCTGCCAGCGTCTCACCCTCCAGATGTTCCATGACGATGTACGCGCGGCCCGTCCCATCGACGCCGCAATCCAGCACCTCGACGATCCCCGGATGCCGGATGAGAGACGTCGCCCGCGCCTCGTTGAAGAAGCGCTGCAGGACGCTCGCGTTCTCGGCCAACTCGGGAAGAAGAACCTTGATCGCGGCGGTGCGCGCGATGCGCGCGTGCTCGGCGCGAAAAACGACGCCCATCGTGCCACTGCCCAGCTTGGCAGTGATCGTGTAGTTACCCAGCGTTTCGCCTATCATCCGCGAACCTTCGCAAACGTGGGTCCGCCGGACGATTCTCGCCACTCAGTCGGCGGATTCACGCGCGCCGAAGCATCCTCGATCCAGGTTCCTCCATGATCTCCACGCGCGATCTCTCAGGGCTGCCGGACGTCGAAGGCCTTCGCAAGCTGCTGCAGTCGCTCGCGACGCTGGACGCGATCCTCTGTCCGGAATGGCAGTACCGTTACTACTCGTTCAACCGCGCCTGGGACGCCGGCGAGCAGATGGGCTCGATGCGGAACGGCTCGGGCGACGACTTCGTCGCGCACTTCAGCGCGGCCGGGTGCTGGCTTAAAGGCTTCGCCCACGAAGCACCCATGACGCCCTACGCTCACGAGCCGAAGCGCGTCTGGCCGGGCGTTCTCGACAACGTGCCGGCCGCATTTGCGGCGTGCTTGCAGGAGCCAGCGTTCTCGGTCGAGGACGTCACGTTCTGCATCTGGCGCCGCACCACCGATATGCGGTGGGAGCTGGGGCCGATCCGCTTCCCTGCCGGCGATCCGGATCCGGATGGATCGGAGTTCCTGCTGTCCGCGCTTGACGGAAAACCCGAAACCTACGCCGCCTTCGCGGACGAGTACTTCGAGAAGGAGGTGGATGAGGCGAGCGTCGAGCACATCTACCGGCATCGCCCGCTCACGGCCGAAGTTGTCGCGTCGCTGAACCCCGAGCTGTTGCCCGCGGCGCTGGTGAACGACCTGAACGAGATCGGCTATCCGGCCGCTGCGGGTTTTCCTCAGGGCTGAGGCGGAAACGGAACGCAGCAGCCCGTCACGCAGAAGGTGCCGGACGGCAAAGGCAGCCGGGTCGCCCGCGACGAATCAGCGCGTCACGACGCGAACGGCGGCGTTCTTCACCGAGGTGAACGCTCTCGGGAAACGCGTCTCGAGGCCCATGACCAGCCGATGGATCGGGCTCGCCAGGTCCTTCGGCGTGTGAACCTGCATGCCGTTGATCGTCGAGAGGCTGAGCGGCTTGATGCGCGTCTGGTACTGAAGAAATCGCGTCGACACCGGGATGTAGTGCGCCGTCACCGACGAGCGTGAGCGCTCGGGCTGAGTGGTCTCCATGCTGCCGTGAATTGTCTTCGAGCTCCAGAACAACACGTCGCCCTTCCGAAGCGCGGGCGCGCGGCATTCGAGACCGTTCTGCCGGATGATGTCGATGACCTGCTTCTTGTAACCAGCGTGATTGCTGGCGATGCTCATCGACCCGCGGTTTAACGCCAGATCGACGAGGTGACTGCGCGGATAGATGAAGAAACGGCCCGAACCCGGCGCGATGTCTTCGAGCGCGATCCAGACGCCTGCCATCATCCCCAGCTTCTCGCTGTCGAGGTAGTACGTATCCTGGTGCGCCCACGTCGCCGGGTTGCCTTCGAAGTACATGCTCTGCACGATCTTGCCGGCCTCGCCCAGGATCGCCCGCACCGCGCTCTGCAGCGGCGCGCTGGTGATGAGGTCGGCGCCATGCCGGCGGAACGTCGGAAAGAAGCGCGGATCGACGGCGTGGATGTTCAGGATCGAGTTCAGCATGTAGCCGAACTGGGTCCGCACGTGCCGCTCCGGGTTCGCTGAGGCCTGGCGGTAGATGTAGCCTTCGAACGGCTTCACCTCGCCGTCGAAGACGGCGCGCATCTCGTCGCAGGCCCGCCGATCGACGAGGCCGCGCACGACCACGTAGCCTTCCCGGTCGTAGTAATCGCGGACTGCGCCGGGATCGGCCATCGTCGGATAGATGATGGTCTCATCACTCGGAATGGTCGGGATTTCGATGCGCTCACCATGCGGCGCGGGGATCGAGAACATCATGACGCGGTCTCCTTCGGAGGGCGTGGCGTGTCGGACGCGCCGTCGGCGCGTTCGACGAGCCAGTCGCCCAGTACGAGCAGGTCCATCTTCGTTCGCAAGAAGCAATCCAGCGCTTCCGACGGCTTGCACACCACGGGTTCGTTCTCGTTGAACGACGTGTTGAGGACCATCGGGACGCCTGTCATCTGGTGGAACACCTTGATGAGGTCATAGTACCGCTCGTTGGTATCCCGATACACCGTCTGCAGGCGGCCGCTGCCGTCGACATGGGTGACGGCCGGGATCTGCGGGCGTTTCGCTTCGCGGATCTGGAACACCTTCATCATGAACGGAACGTCGTCGTCCAGCTCGAACCAGTCCTTGACGTGTTCGCGGAGAACCGATGGCGCGAACGGTCGGAAAGACTCTCGGCGCTTGATCTTGAGGTTCAGGATGTCCTTCATGTCCGGCCGTCGCGGATCTCCCAGGATCGACCGGTTGCCCAGCGCGCGCAGCCCCCATTCCATGCACCCCTGAAACCAGCCGACGACGCGACCGGCGGCGATGGCGCGAGCGGTGCGTTCGTAAAGTGACGGAAGCTGATCCACCCGTTGCACGGTACAACCCGCGTCGGCGATCTTGTCGACCTCGCGATCGAACAGCACGGCGATCTCTTCATTCGAGAATGACGGACCGAGGTA
>DATMZL010000814.1:0-7370 GCA_035607075.1 Polyangia bacterium | reverse complement strand
GCATCATCATGGACCTGCGCGGGAACCCGGGCGGGCTCTACGAGCAGGCCCAGAAGGTGTCCGACGCGTTCATCAAAGCCGGGACGCTGGTGTCGATGGTCGGCGTGGGCGGCGCCCAGCGCAAGGACGAGACGGCGACCGACAGCGGCCACGAGCCGACGGTTCCGCTCGCGGTGCTGGTGAACCAGAACTCGGCGAGCGCGTCCGAGATCGTCGCGGGCGCCGTCAAGAACCTGGACCGCGGCGTCGTCATCGGCGAGGGGACGTTCGGCAAGGGTTCGGTGCAGGTGTTGTTCGACATCCCATCGCCGATCCCGTTCGGCGATCGGTCGGACGACGACAAGTTGGGCCTCAAGCTGACGACGGCGCAGTACCTGACGCCGGGCGACCTGTCGATCCAGGGAACGGGCGTCATCCCCGACGTCGAGACCGACCCGCTGCTCGTCCAGAAGGAAGGCGAGCGGTCGTGGATTCGGCTGCAGCCGTCGACACACCGCCGGCGCGAGGCCGACTACGAGTGGCACCTCGAGCATCCGAGCGCGCGCAAGGGCGAGAAGCCCATGGAGCTGGTGTCGTACTTGCTCCAGCCGAAGCCGGGCGACAAGGCCCACAAGAACCGCAGCGGCGACGAGGATGACGAGAGCGTCGAGGATCAGGACGAGACCGGCGAGAGCGACGACGATCAGAACCAGAAGACCGACTTCCTGATCGACTTCGCGCGCGATCTGCTGGCGCAGGCGAAGAGCAGCCGGCGGCGAGACCTGGTCATGGGGTCGAAGGCGTTCCTCGACAAGGTGCGCGCGGCCGAGGACAAGAAGGTGTCGCAGGCGCTGGAGAAGCAGGGCGTCGACTGGTCGGCCGGACCGACCAACGGTCAGGATCCGCAGCTGCAGCTGACGCTGCAGCCGACGACCGCGGACGCGAAGATCACGGCCGGTACGCAGGCCAAGCTCAAGGGCGTGGTGAAGAACGTCGGCCGCGTCCCCGCTTTCCGCGTGCGGGCGGTGCTCGACAGCGACAACCCGATCTTCGACGAGAACGAGATGGTGTTCGGCAAGATCGCGCCCGGCGAATCCAAGAGCTACGAGCTGGTCGTGAAGGTGCCGGCGTCGTCGTTCACGCGCACCGATCAGATCAAGGCCAGCCTCTACACCCAGCGCGGTGTGGTCAAGGCGGCGGGCACCGACCTGCTGGTCAACATCGAGGGCAAAGATCGCCCGATGTTCGCGTACACGTACCAGACGATCGACGATCAGAAGGGCAGCAACCGCGACGGGCAGGTGCAGCGCGGCGAGCAGGTGCGGATGCTGGTGACGGTCAAGAACATCGGTAAGGGCAAGGCGATGCACACCGAAGCGGTGCTGCGCAACGGGAACGGCCAGGAGGGGATCCTGATCAGCGCCGGGCGCTTCGAGGCCAAGGAGCTGGCGGCGAGTGAGACGAAGACGTTCTCGTTCATCTATGAGGTTCGACCCGACTTCAAGGGCGACGAGTACGCGCTGGACCTCGCGGTCGCCGACACGACGCTGGGCGAATCGCTGACCGACAAGATCAAGGTGAAGATTGCGCCCGCCGGGCCGGCGCCGGAGGCGCTGTCAGGAACGGCGACCATCACGCGCGACGATGCGCCGCTGCGCGAAGCGGCGGGCGACAGCTCGCTGGTCGTCGGGCGTGCGCCGAAGGGCACCGTGTTCAAGACCAGCGGCAAGCTGGGCGCGTTCACGCGCGTCGACGTCGACGCGAGCCGCTCGGCGTACGTCGCCACCGCCGATATCAAGGCGGGCGGCAACGTGCACGGGACGCTGAAGCCCGAATGGCAGGTCACGCCGCCGTTGCTGTCGGTGATTGCGCCGACGGTCGTCGTCGGCGACAGCGTTCACATCAAGGGTCACGCTTCGGACGACCGGCTGGTGCGCGACGTCTATGTCCGCGTCTGGAACCGCAACGCCAAGATCCCGGTGAAGAAGGCGTTCTATCAGCCGAACCGGCTGGCCGGCGATCGCACGAAGATGGACTTCGAGGCGGACATTCCGCTGTGGGCGGGCAGCAATCTGGTGCAGGTGTTCGCGCGCGAATCCAACGAGGTGCAGTCGCTGCAGACCGTGGTCGTGCTCAAGCGCGCGCCCGACGGCAGCATCGTCGCGCAGCCGTCGCCCGCGGACTCGCCGCCCGCTTCACCGCCCGCGAAGAAGTAGCCACCGCACGTCACGAAGCTGGCAGCTGCGGCGCGTTTCAAAATGTGGGTGCGCGCATACATCGGCGCAGCCCTCGAACATTTTTGGGTGTAGGGTATTGGCCCTCGGATGAGGTCCTTCTCGTTCACGGCAACGGTGGCGATCTCGGTAGCCTGCGCGGGCTGCGGCGCCTGCGCCGACCCGAATGCGCCGGGCGGCACGCCGACGCAGATCGTCGCGCGCGAGCTGCGTGGCTGCGGCACGCTGGGCTTCGTGACCGGCGACGGGCGCGCTCAGATCGCCGAGATCCCCTCGCTGGGCGGCAAGCAGGTCTTCATCGAGGACATCAACGACGACGGTGTCGCGGTCGGCGGCGAGACGAACTCTGACGGCGACATGCACGCCATTCGCTTCACCGACCTGGGCGGCGTGCAGGACCTGGGCGCGCAGTCGGGGTTCGGCGCCCAGAGCTACGCGAGCGCGATCGCCGCCGACGGCGCCATCGGCGGACACGCCGACCGCGCCGACGGCACGAGCGTGTTCTTCGGTCACCGCTACACCGCAAAGGGCGGCCGCACCGAGATCTGCACGAGCAGCTGCTCGGTCTGGGATCTGAACGCGCGCGGCCAGGTGGTCGGCTTGCTGCCGGGCCGCGATCCGACGGCGTGGCAGGCGTTCTTCTACACGCCGGGCGCGGGCCTGCAGACCCTGGGGACGCTGGGCGGCGCGCGCAGCTCGGCCAGCGCGATCAGCGAAGCGGGCGTCGTCGTCGGCAACGCCCAGCTCGCGGGCGCGGCCCCGGGCGACCTCGGCCATGCGTTCATCTACGATTCGCGCGACGCGAACCCGCACCTGCGCGACATGAACGCTGTGTTCGACGCGCAGGGCTGGATTCTGCAGGCGGCGAACGACATCAATGAATCGTTCATCGTCGGCTACGGGCTGCGGGGCGCCACCAAGCGCGCGTTTCGCGTCGACGTGGCCAGCGGAAAGGTGCTGGACCTCGGGACGATCCCGGGCGGCGGCAACAGCTTCGGTTGGGGCGTCGACGTCTACGGCGACGTCGTCGGCTGGGCGGAGGACGCGACCGACCACAACAACGCCTTCGTCTACTCGACCGCGCTTGGAATGCGCCGCCTGACCGACCTCGTTGATCCCGCGGCGGGATGGCAGCTCGTGCAGGCGAACGCCGTCAACGCGCACGGGATGATCGTCGGCTGGGGTTACCACAACGGCGCCCCGCGCGGCTTCAAGCTCGCGCTTCCCATCTGCGTGGCGCGATAGCGCGGTCGGCCCTGCAGTTTCCGTCGACGTGCGTGGTAGCTTGCGCACCGAATGAGTGAATCGCCGACGCCGCGATTGACGATCGGCACCGGCGCGCTCGCGGGCGGCCTGGCCGGCGCGCTGGTCGGATTTGGCGATGGGATCCGCGCGGCGTTGCTGGTTGGCACCGGGCTGCGGCTGGCGCTCGCGACGGCGGCGCTGGCCGCGTCGGTGGACGCCGTCCTGGGCGTGGGGGTCGGGGCTGCCGTCGAGCTGGTCGGCCGTATCGCCGTGTGGGGGCGACGCGCGCGCGCGCCGGGGTGGGCGAGGGTGGTCGCCTTCCTGCTGGCGGGCGGGGCTGCGGCCGCTGCGGCTGCGGCCGCTGTAGCGATGACCGCGCAGCGGCACAATCGGTTCCTGGCGGCTGGGCTGACGGCGCTCGCCGCGCTCGCCGCAGCGATCGGGGGTGTCGTGCTGGCGCCGGCGGCAGCGCGCGTGCTCGCGGCGGGCCAGGCGCGCCCCGAGCCGATGCCGGCCCCGGGACCGGCGGCCATTTTGCTTTCGCCGCTCGCGGTCGCGGTGCTGGGCGCCGTGATCTTCTTTCCGCTCGCGCAGACCCGGTGGCTCGCGGGCGCGGCCCTGACGCACCACACGTTCATGGCCGCGGCGCCTGCGTTGTTGTTGCCGCTGGCGCTTGCGATGCTGGCCGAGTTGCGGCTGCCGATCCGCTGGCGTCCGGCGCTGCTGCTGGCGACGTTGGTCTACGGCGGCGTGGCGGCCTTCGCGATCGCGCGCGCGTGGAGCGACAACCTTCGCTTCGCGCCGTGGACGGCGATCCTCGTCGGCGTGCTGGCCGCGGCGGTGGCTGGCGCGCTCGCGTGGACCGCGCGCGGGCGGTTTCCCGACAAGCCGATGGAGGTGGCGCTGGTGGCGATCGCGGTCTGGTTCGCGGCGATCGGCGTCGCGCTGCGCGTGTCACCGCTGGAAGGTCCGCGCAAAGTCGCGGGCGCGCGGGCCGCGTTCGTGACGGACACGCTCGAGGCCGGCCGGCGGCTGCTGGATTTCGATGGCGACGGCTACGCGCGCGCGCTCGGCGGTGGCGACTGCAACGACCACGATCCCCTGGTCCACCCGGGCGCGCCCGACATTCCCGGCGACGGGATAGACAGCGATTGCGACGGCGACGACGCGACCGATCCGCTGCCGCCGCCGGCGCAGATGGCGCAGCTACCCGACACCGTGCCGCCGAACCTGAATCTGCTGCTGGTCACGATCGACACGCTGCGCGCAGATCATCTCGGCAGCTACGGCTATCCGCGCGCGACGTCGCCGGTCATCGACGCGCTGGCCGGGGAGGGCGCCCTGTTCGAGAACGGATGGGCCCACGCGCCGTCCACGCGCTATTCGATGCCCGCGATCGCATCGGGGCGCTGGCCGTCCGCGATCACGTGGGACGAATCGATCTGGTGGCCGCGCCTGGGACCGGACGTGCGGACGACGGCGCAGGCGCTGCACGCCGCCGGCTACTTCACCGGCGCGATGTTCAGCTTCAACTACTTCGCGCTCGGCGATCATCGTGGCTTCGAGCGCGGCGTTGACGACTACCACGCCGAGCGCGCCGCGCTTCACGTCGCGGTCAACGGCCCGATGGAGTCCCACGGTTCGTCGTCGCGCGAGATCACCGACGACGCGATCGCGTTCGTGAACGCGCACCGCGACCAGAAATTCTTCTTGTGGGTGCACTACTACGACCCACATCTGGCCTACGAGACGCATCCGGAGGTGCCGCCCTTTGGGTCGTCCCGGATCGACGGCTACGATGGCGAGATTCGCTTCACCGACCTGCACCTGGGCCGGCTGATCGCGCACCTGCGCGCGGCCGGGCTGTGGGATCGCACGGCGGTGATCCTCACGGGCGACCACGGCGAGGGCTTCGGCGAACACGGCGTCACCGAGCACGGCTTCGATCTCTACCCGGCCCAGACGAAGGTGCCGTTCATCGTGCGCGTGCCCGGTGTCGCGCCGCGCCGGGTCCGCGCCCCGGCCGGCCACGTCGACATCGCGCCCACGCTGGTCAACCTGGCGCGCGCGCCGTCGGAGACGACGTTCATCGGTCGTTCGTTGATCCCCGACGTCATCGGGCCGCCCGCTGCCGACACTGACACGCGCGCGGTGTTCCAGGAGGTGACCTCCGAGCGGGGGAAGAAGCGGGCCTTCGTGACCACCAGCCGCCACCTGGTCTGGAACGCGACGCCGGGCGACACGACCGAGTGCTACGACCGGACGCGCGATCCCGCGGAGGAGCACGACATCTGGCAGCAGGGCGACGACGGATCGTGCGCGGCGCTGGCGCGGACGCTCAAGCGGCTTGTCGCGGCGCTCGCGCTGCCGCAAGGGGCCGCCGAGAAACTGGCGCGCGGGGTGACGCCGGCCGGCGCAACGCCGCCCCCGCCGCCGGCGCATCCGCTGCAAGCCGCGCTGGGCGACGCGATCCTCGTGCGAGGCTACGACATCAGCGCCGCCTCGCTGCGCGCGGGCGACACGGTGGACGTCACGGCGCACTTTCAGGCGGGCAAGCCGCTCCCGGCCGGCTGGCGCCTGTTCTTCCATCTCGAAGGCCCGGCGGGCTATCGGAACCTGGACCACGTACCCGTCGAGGGGATGATGCCGCTCGAGCGGTGGCGCACGGGCCAGCTCATTCGCGACCGCCAGCGCATCCCGATCCCACCCGGCGCGCCGCCGGGGACATACACGATGTACGTCGGCGCGTATCTCGGCGCGCAGCGCCTGCCCGTCACGCCCGCCGCGCTGTCCGACGGCACGAATCGCCTTCGACTGCTGTCTTTCACCGTAACTGGTGTGGGACCCTCAGAGGGTCCCACAGCCCCCGCGATGGGCTCGCGCGGGCAAAGCCCGCGCTCCCCCACGCGATGATAGGCTCGCTGCCGCTGTGGAAACGCCGTCGCCGTCGCGGTTGACCAGACGCGCCTGGCTGGCCGCCCTGGCGGCGGTGTCGCTGCTGGCGCTGGTCGAGACGGCGTCGGCGATCGTCGCGCCGTATCGCGCGCCGACCGACGCGGACTGGCGTGCGGCTGCGGCGGCCGTCCGCGCGGGCTTCCGTCCCGGCGATCTGATCGTCGCCGCGCCCGCCTGGGCCGATTCGATCCTGCGCGTCCACCTCGGCGACCTCATCCCCGTCGAGGTCGCGGGGCGGATGGACGACGAACGCTTCGAACGCGTCTGGGAGATCAGCCAGCGCGGGGCGAAATCCGAGGCCGGACGCGAAGGCACGGTCGCCGAGGAACGCCGCTTCGGCGCGCTGACCGTCCGCCGTATCCAGCGGCCGGCGGTGGGCGTGCGCTACGACTTCGTGGCGCGTTGGGGCGACGCGCTCGTGAGCCGGCGCGGCCCGGGCACCGCGAGCGTGGACTGTCCGCGCGTTGCCGACCATTTCGAATGTCCCGGTGTCGCGCACACCTCGGTGCGCCGGCAGATCGTCGAGGTCGATACGCGCCTGCGGATGGCGCTCCTCGCGCCGCCGGCGTCCGACGGTGCGCTCGTGATCGAATACCTTGGCGTCCCGCTCGGGCGCACGCTGGTCGTGGCGACGGGTCTTCACAACGTGTGGTCGCGCAAGGAAGCCCAGGGCCCGGTCGACCTGCGCGTGTTCGTCGGCGGCGTCGAGGCTGGGACGTTCACGACGCGCAACGAGGACGGCTGGGCGCTGCACCGGTTCGACACGTCGGCGCGCGTCGGTCAGATCGCCCCGGTCCGGTTCGAGATAACGTCGCCGTCGCCGCGCGCGCGGCAGTTCGCACTGGCGGCGGAGGCGCGCTTTGAAGATCGCTAAGCTCGACGCGCGCCGGATCGACTGGCTGATCACGTTTGCGCTCGCGCTGGCGACGGTGTTCTGGTTGCTCGGGGTCGAGGGCC
>DATMZL010000375.1:0-6163 GCA_035607075.1 Polyangia bacterium | reverse complement strand
ACGCCCGCGCCCGTCGCGCCGCCCCCACCGCCCGCGCCCGAGCCGGTCGCGCCGCCGCTCCCGGTCGTCGCCGCAGAGCCGGCACCGTCGCCGCCAGCGCCGGCCCCCGGACCAGCAAAGGCAGCGGCTCCGGTCGCAGATCGGGCCCGCCGGCATGCGGAAAAATCGTCGTCGAAGGCCACGCCCAGGCCCGCCGCGGCCGCGGTCTCCAGACCGGCCGCGCCCGGGCCCGCGGCGCCTTCGCCCGCCAGGCCCACGGCGCCCCCGCCGGCCGAGAAGCCCAAGGTCAACCTGGGCATCTGACAAGAACCGCGGTTCGCGCTAAATAAACCCGGGCGATGGCGGACCGACCCAAGAACTACGACCCGACGGAGATTGAACCGCGCTGGTACGCGGAATGGACGGCGCGCGGCTACTTCCATGGCGACGCGGCCGCGCCCAAGGCGCCGTTCTCGATTGTCATCCCGCCACCGAACGTCACGGGCTCGCTGCACATGGGCCACGCGCTCGGCACCACCATCGAGGACATCTTCACGCGCTGGCGGCGGATGGCGGCCTACAACGCGATGTGGCTGCCGGGCACCGACCACGCCGGGATCGCGACGCAGATGGTGGTCGAGCGCGAGCTCCGCGCGAAGGAAGGCAAGAACCGCCACGACATCGGTCGCGCCGCGTTCCTCGAACGCGTGTGGGATTGGCGGCAGCGCACCGGCGACCGGATCCTCGAGCAGCTGAAGCGCATGGGCGCTTCGCTCGACTGGGACCGGACGATCTTCACGATGGATCCGCCGTACTCCGCGGCGGTCATCGAGGCGTTCGTGCGGCTGCACGAGGAAGGCCTGATCTACCGCGCGCGGCGCCTCATCAACTGGTGCACGTCATGTCGGACCGCCCTCTCGGATCTGGAGGTCATCTACGACGAGGGGACGCAGGGCGAGCTGTACGAGTTCGCGTACCCGCTCGCCGACGGATCGGGCGAGGTGGTGGTCGCGACGACGCGGCCCGAGACGATGCTGGGCGACACCGCGGTGGCGGTTCACCCGGACGACCCGCGCCACAAGGCGAAGATCGGCAAGATGGTGCGCCACCCGCTGGTCAGCCGGGAGTTTCCGATCATCGCGGACGCGATCCTTGTCGACCCGAAGTTCGGCACGGGCGCGGTGAAGGTGACGCCCGCTCACGACCCGAACGACTTCGAGACCGGGCAGCGGCACAACCTGCCGATGATCTCGATCTTCGACGACGCGGGCGTGGTCAACGCCGAGGGCGGCGCGTTCGCGGGACTGGATCGCTTCGCCGCGCGCGCGGCGGTCAAGGCGAAGCTGAAGGAGCTGGGCCTGGAGCGCGGCAGCAAGCCGCACGTGCACGCTGTCGGCCACTGCGAGCGCTGCGAGACGATCGTCGAGCCGATGCTGTCGACGCAGTGGTTCGTGAAGATGGAGCCGCTCGCGAAGCCGGCCATCGAGGCGGTGGAGCAGGGCAAGACCAAGTTCGTCCCCGAATCCTGGTCGAAGACCTTCTTCCACTGGATGAACAACATCCGCGACTGGTGCATCTCGCGGCAGCTCTGGTGGGGACACCGCATCCCGGCGTGGACGTGCGGCAGCTGCAACGAGATCACCGTGGCGCGCACGACGCCCGCCGCGTGCAGCAAGTGCGGCGCCGCCCAGCTGACGCAGGACGAGGACGTGCTGGACACATGGTTCTCGTCCTGGCTGTGGCCGTTCGCGACGCTGGGCTGGCCGAACGAGACGCGCGAGCTGAAGACGTTCTATCCGACGACGGTGCTCGACACCGGCTACGACATCCTCTTCTTCTGGGTGGCGCGCATGCTGATGGCGGGGCTGCACTTCATGAAGAAGGTGCCGTTCCGGACGGTGTACCTGCACACGCTCGTCACCGACGAACACGGCGAGAAGATGTCGAAGGTGAAGGGCAACACCATCGACCCGCTGGACGTCATCGAGAAGCACGGGGCGGACGCGCTGCGCTTCGCGCTGGCGTGGCTGACGACGTCGGCGGCGCAGGGCAAGAACATCAAGTTCTCGCTTTCGAACGTCGAGGACGCGCGCCGGTTCGCCAACAAGATCTGGAACGCGACCCGCTTCGCGCAGATGAACCTGGAGGGCTACGATCCGGACCGCTTCGCCGACTGGATCACCGACGGGCCCGATCGCGCCGAGCTGGACCTGCCCGAACGCTGGATCCTGTCGCGCGTGCAGCGCGTGTCGGAGGAGGTCGATCTGGCGCTGGAGGAGTACCGTATCGCCGATGCGGCCCAGGCCGCCTATCACTTCGTGTGGGGCGAGCTGTGCGACTGGTACATCGAGCTGGCGAAGGCCGGATTCCAGCGCGCCGGCGCCGACGTGGAGGCGCGCTCGAAGATCCAGGGCACGCTGGTGACCGTGCTGGATACGTCGATGCGTCTCTTGCACCCGTTCATGCCGTTCCTGACCGAGGAGATCTGGCAGCAGCTGCCGAAAGCGTCGGGGACTCCGCAGAGCATCATGATCACGCTGTACCCGGTGCGCGACGTCCGTTTCCACGACGACGCGTCCGAGGCGTCGATGGCGCTGGTGCAGAAGATCATCGTCGCCGTTCGCACCATCCGCACCGAGCGCAACATCCCGACCTCGGCCCGGCTGACGGTGCTGCTGGCGATCAACGACGACTACAAGAAGACGATCCTCGAAGGCTACAAGACCATCATCGCCGAGCAGGCGAAGTGCGGCGACGTGCGCGTGCGCCGCAGCGGCGCCAGCTTCTCGGGCGAGTTCGTGCTCAACAAGACGGCGACCGCGATGGCGGGCGACGTCGAGGTGATGGTGCCGATGGAGGGGCTGGTCGACACCAAGGCCGAGATGGCCAAGCTCGTGAAGGAGCGAGTGAAGTCGGAGAGCGACATCGCGTACTACAAGAAGAAGCTCTCCGACCCGAATTACCTGTCGCGCGCGCCCCTCGAGGTCATCGACAAGGACAAGGCGAGGCTCGCCGAGATGGAAGCGGCCCTCGCCAAGCTGCTCGTCGCGATCGACCGCCTGAAGAAGGGCTAGCCGCCCCCGCGCGAAGCGCGGGATCGCGGCTACCTGAACAAACAGTAGTCGCACACCGCGCCTGCGGCGCGGAGCGACTAGCTGCTCCCGGGCGAAGCGCGGGTGTGCAGCTATTTCTGAAGCGGAGCGCTTACTCGGTCGAGGGCGGCATCGGCGCGTCTTCGACCGGCTTCGGCGCCGTGTCGTCGGTCGCGGGGGCGGGCGCGCGCTTCTTGCCTTTGTCTTTGTCCTTGTGCGTGGTCGTCGGGACGCGCGTCCTCGTCGGCTTGCCGACGATGGCCGCTGGTTTCGCGGTCGGCGGGGGCGCGGGCGCCTCCTGGTTCTTCATCACCGGCGCCGGTGGCGGGGCCGAGCGTTTCAGGAGGTCGGGGAGGTACTTCTTGGCCGCGAACGCGAGCGCGCCGATCACGACCATGACCGCGAGGGTCGCGACGGTCACCTTTATCCGCCCCAGCCAGCGCCTCCGTTCCAGGCGCGAGCGTTCCGCGCGCAGGACGGTGTCCATCCGGGTCTGGGTCTCGTCCTTCGCGCGCATGCCGGTGCGCGTGTGCTCGGTCGGCGGCAGCGTATCCGTCGAGGTGATCGCGATGGTCCGCTCCATCGCGTCCTTTTCGTCCGCCGCATCGATGACGACCAGCGGGTCGTCGCTCGCCATGTAGAGGTCGTGCAGCAGCTTCGACATCTCGCGGCTGGAATAGCGCGCGGCGATCAGCGTGCGCTCCAGATCCTGCGCCATGTCGGAGGCGCTCTGGTAGCGATCCTTCGGATCGATCTCCAGCGACTTCATCACGATCCGATCCAGCTCGCGCGGGATCATCGCGTCGATCGCGGACGGCGGCAGGATCGGCGCCGCCAGCAGCTCGCGCATCTTCTGGATGTCGTTCTTCGACTGAAACAGGCGGCGGCCGGTCAGCATCTCGTGGAACACGACGCCCAGCGCGAACACGTCCGCGCGCGCGTCGAACGGCCGCACGTAGATCTGTTCGGGCGACAGGTAGCTGACCTTGCCCTTGATCATGCCCTTCTTCGCCTCTTCCTCGGCGAACTCCGCGGCGCGCGCGATGCCGAAGTCGAGGATCTTCACCGTGCCCGTGAAGGCCAGCATGATGTTGGTGGGCGAGATGTCCTGGTGGACGATCTCCAGCGGCATTCCGTCGGGGCCGCGCAGCGTGTGCGCGTAATCCAGCCCGATGCAGATCTGGCGGGTGACGTCGGCCGCGATCAGGTGCGGGATCGCGCGCTCCTCCTTGCGCAGCGTCGTCAGCAGCTCGCGCAGCGTCACGCCCTGCACGCTCTCCATCGCGATGAAGTAGCCGCCGTCCGCCTGCCCGAACTCGTAGATCTGGATGATGTTCGGGTGGAGCATCTGCGCGCAGATCTTCGCCTCGCGCACGAACATCGTCTTGAAGTCGCCGCTCGACGACAGGCGCGGCAAGATGCGCTTCAGCACCAGCTCGCGCTCGAAGCCCTCGGGCCCCATCAAGGCCGCGCGGTAGACCTCCGCCATGCCGCCCTCGCCGATCCGTCCGAGCAAACGGTAACGACCGATCGATCCGATCGATCCTGCCGGCGTATGTTCGGGCGCTTCCGCGGAGCCGCCGTGTCCTGCCGCGGTCGCCGTCCGTCCCGACGCCGAGTTGCTGGTGCTGCGACCCGACGCGGACGCGGATGCACTCCGCCCTTCGGAGGAGCCGGCCTTTTGCTCCGGGCCGGGCTTCCGGGGGGGCGTCGGTTTCATCGGCTGGCTAGGCACGCGACGGCTACGAGAATCTTACCTTGCCCCAAGCCCGGTTGGGCGTTCAACCAGCGGAAACCTGGGGTTTTAGCGCAGCGCGCCGCCGTCAATCCAGGAGGCGATCAATCGCAGCTGATCCTCGGGAAGCGGGTCGCCGGGCGGCTCGCGCTGGCCGGCGACGCCCGTGATCGGCCCGCCAGTGGCCGTCGAGGGCAGCAGCTTCCGCAGCAAGTAGCTGCGCGCCGAGTCGCCCGGTTCGACGAGCCTCAGGCTGTCGTTCTGGCGGGATGGGACGGAGACCAGCTGGTCCCAGGAATCGCGGGCGCACAGGGAAAGGCCGGCGACAGCAGGCGTCAGGCAACCTCCGTCGTCGTCGTCCGTCAGGTGGCAGCCGCCCCCGCATCGCGCCTGGAAGATCGCCTGGACGTCCGCGAACGGCGGCGTTTCGGGCGGGGGCGCGCCGGCGGGGCCGTCAGCGGTGACGAACTCGATGTCCTCGGTCCAGCCCGGACAGCCAGTTAGCGCCGCCAGCGCCGGCCGCAGGTGCAGCGAGTATCCCAGGGCGGGCACCAGCGGCCGGATCGGGTGCATGACCGCCGCCTTGCCGATCAGGTCGACGCCGTAGCTGCCCGGCACCCAGAAGTAGCCGGTGGTCAGCAGCAGGCTGTCGGAACGGACCGTGTCGGGATCGGGAAAGTCGTTGAACGTGATCCGGAACGTGACGTCGGTCGGAACCGCCACGCTGTTGGGGACGGGGACCATCTTGGTCGGTTGCAGTTGGACGCACGCGCCCGGGTAGGGCGTGTCGTTACTCGGGTAACTGCAGGCGAGTGTCGGCAGCGTTGCCGCCGCGAGGGCGAAGCTGCAGATGCGGATAGTCGCACACCGCGCCTTCGGCGCGGAGCGACTAGCTCTCGCTGTAGAGACGAATCTGCTCGCGCACGACCTCTTCGGTGATGCCGGTGCGCAGATAGTCCTGCAGGCAGTCCGCCAGCGTGACGACCATGTCGTCGACGCCTCTGTCTTCGACAAGCTTGCCAAGCAACTTCCGTCCTTCCGGGCTGTCATCTTCGCGCAGGAAATCGCGAACCATGTCCAGGGTGAGATCGCCCGAGAAATCGATTATCGCGTGATCGAGCAGGTAGGCGATCAGCTGTTTCACCGGGACCTCCAGGGGCGGGTGTGAATCAAGGGTTGTCAGACCTGACGAAAAATGACTGCCAACCATTAACGCGGATACACTGCCTAAGCAAGACGCATGACAAAAATTCGGCAATGATTGACCGTTCTCCGACGAATTGCTACCGTCCGCCTAGATTGCGCATCCTTCGCTGCGTTCCGACGGTGGCGGTCCTCGCGGTGGCGCCGCTATTGG
>DATMZL010000378.1:0-7889 GCA_035607075.1 Polyangia bacterium | reverse complement strand
GCCCCAGCGCCTGGTGTCGACGTCGCGCCGCAACCGGATGCGCAACCGGCTGGCGGCGTGGCTTGTGCGCGCGGTGGTCACCGTGTCGCCGTCGCTGGGCCGGAACTTCTGCCGCTACAACCAGATCGGCCTCGACCGGTTGCACGTCGTGCCGTACGGCGTCGACGTCGACCGCTTCGCGTCCATCGACGCGGACCGCGTCGCGGCGTTTCGCGGCCGTCACAACATCGCGCCCGAGGCGATCGTGATCGGCAGCGTCGGCCGCCTGGTCGAGCAGAAGGACTACCCGACGCAGATGCGCGCGTTCGCGCTGGCCGCCGCCCGCAACCCGGCGCTCCTGATGTTGCTCGTCGGGGACGGCCCGCTGCGCGGCGACATCGAAGCGCTGGCGGGATCGCTGGGCGTCGCCGGGCGCGTCCGCTTCGCCGGCCACTCGAACGATGTGCCGGTGGCGTTGCGCGCGATGGACGTCTACGTGCTGGCCTCCAAGTTCGAGCCCTACGGCGTCGCGATCCTCGAGGCGAAGGCGGCGGGCACCGCCATCGTAGCGACGCGCGTCAACGAGGTTCCCGAAATCCTCAGCGAGGAGCAGGTGGGCGGGGAGGCCGCCGGGAGGCTGGTGCCGCCGGAGGATCCGCAGGCGATGGCCGACGCGTTCGTCGCGCTGGCCGCGGATCCGGCGGCGCGCCAGGCGCTGGGGGCGCGCGCGGCGCGCGAGGCGCGGGTCAAACACAGTTTGCAGGCGGCCATCGCCGCGTATCAGGGGCTTTACGACCAGCTGCGCGGCGTTCGGGCGCAGGAAGTTGTCGCGCAGGCGGCGTTCTAATCAGTTAAAAGGAGACTCATGTCAGCTATCAGCGGAATCGTGGGCGAAAGCGCGGCGGGCGGCCGGGGGCGACGCGACGTATCGCTCATGCTCGATCTGCTCGCGCCGCGCGGGCCGGACGGCTCGGTCATCCATGAGGCGACGGGGACGCCCGTTCCGATCGTGTTCGGGGCGCGGCGGCTCGCCGTGGCGGGGACCTCGGGCCAGCCGGTTGTCGGCCGTGGGGCGCACCCGAACACCTTCGCGGTGTGCGACGCGGTCATCTTCAACCGCGAGCAGGTGCGCGGGTTCGTGAAGGGCGCGGGGCGTACGCTCCGCACCGACGACGACGCCGAGCTGTTCGCGCATCTTTACGAGCTGGAAGGCCCCGCCGGCTTCCGCCGCGTGGACGCGCAGTTCACGGTGGCGATCTGGGACGGCGCCGCCAACAAGCTGGTGCTCGGGCGCGATCCGCTGGGCGTGCGCGCGCTTTATCACCGGGCGACGCCGGGCGGCGTGCTGTTCGCGTCCGAGATCAAGGCGCTGCTCGCGGTCCCCGACGTGCCGGTCGAGGCGGACGACATCGCGGCCTCGCATTACCTGGTCTTCCTGACGGTGCCGGGCCCGCGCACGCTGTTCAAGGGCGTGAGCAAGCTGGCGGCGGGCTCGACGGCGACCTTCGACGCCTCCGGGAACGCGAGCGTCAAGCCGTACTGGGACCTGCTCTGGGAGCCGGTGGCGGAGGTCGACGACGAGGCGTTCTACGTCGACCGCGTGCGCAAGCTGCACGACGGCGCCGTCGAGCGGCGGATGGTGTCGGGGCCGATCGCGGCGCTGGTCAGCGGCGGCAACGATTCGAGCGCGAACGCGTCGATCATCGCGCGCAAGATCAAGGAGGCGGGCGGAAACGTGGCGCAGCAGCTTCACACGTTCACCGTCGGCCTCAAGCAGTTCGAGGGTGAGGCCAAGTACAACGACCTCATGTACGCGAAGCAAGTCGCGGATCTGATCGGCTCGACGCACCACGAGAGCCTGATGACCAACGACGAGTTTCTGGCCACCATCCCCGTGACCATCGAGGCGCTGGACGACCTCGTGTCCGAGCCGTCCAGCGTGTTCCTGCACCACGCGCTGAAGCTGGCCAAGCAGCAGGGAACCAAGGTCGTCGTCACCGGCGAGGCGAACGACGAGCTGTCCTGCGGCCACGGCGAGATGATCAACATCCGCAACGGCTACTACAAGCGCTGGCTGCCGTTCTCGCGGCTGCCCGGCGTGGTGAAGAAGCTGGCCGCGGCGCTGGCGCCGTTCGTGTCGCCCAAGCGCACCGACATCTTCCGCCGCGCCGCCGCGGGCGAGGAGTACTTCTGGAACTTCGAGATCGCCTGGGCCGAGTCGCAGATGGGGGAGATCCTGTCGCCCGAAGGCCGCCGCGCCACCGCGTCGGAGAGCGCCTTCGGGGTGGTCGCGCGCGACGTCGAACGGCTGCGCGCCAGCGCCCACGGCAAGCGCGACTACCTGAACCACATCATCTACCGGATGATGCAGGACTACTATTTCGGCAACCTGATGCTGGGCAAGCTGGATCTCCTGGCGGGCCAGCTCGGTCTCGACGCGCGCTGCCCGTACACCGAGCAGGACTACGCGCACTTCGTCTACAACATCCCGGCCAAGTTCAAGCAGAAGGACGGGATGGTGAAGTACTTCTTTAAGAAAGCCATCACAGGCATCCTGCCCGATTCGATCATTTACCGGCCGAAACAGGGCTTTCGCACGCCGGTCAGCG
The DNA here is from genome assembly GCA_035607075.1 of Polyangia bacterium. Taxonomy (GTDB): domain Bacteria; phylum Myxococcota_A; class Polyangia; order Fen-1088; family Fen-1088; genus JADGRB01. The sequence goes on along the minus strand of DATMZL010000378.1, from coordinate 5,301 downwards.
AGCTGTTCAAGGGACCGCTGGCGGACTGGGGGCAGGCGGCGATCCTCGACGGCGGCTTCACGGGCAAGGGCTTCCTGCGCCGCGACGTGCTCGCCAACCTGCTCGCCGCTCACCGCACCGGCGTGCCCGACTACAGCAACAAGCTGTGGACGGTGCTGGTGCTGAACCTCTGGCACAAGCGCTGGATCGAAGGCTCGCGGCCGCGGCCGGCGGTGCGCAGCGACGCTGCCACCGCCAGCGCGTGACCCGGCGACGCCGACGCCAACGTTGACGATGGATCTGTACGGGTCGCTGTTCGCGCGCGTGCTCTACCCGGCGTGGGAGAGCGGCCTGCGGCGGCGGCCCACGTTGCGGCGTCTGCGCTACCTGGAGCGAACGCAGTGGCGCCCGCGCGCCGAGCTGGAAGCGATCCAGGCGGGCGCGCTGCGCCGGCTGCTCGCGCACGCATACGCGAACGTCCCGTACTACCGGCGCCAGTTCGAGGCCGCGGGCATCACGCCGAACGACATCGCGGGCGCGGGCGATCTCGCCAAGCTGCCGATCCTCGGGCGCGACCTGGCGCGCGACACCGTCGACGATCGGACGGCGCGGGCGGGGGCGGCGGTCGAGGTCCGCAAGAGCACCAGCGGCACGATGGGACGCCCGCTGGTTCTCGGCTACGAGCGCGCGTCGGAGTACTGGCGGAACGCGATGAAGCTGCGCGGTTATGGCTGGGCGGGCTACCACCCGGGGCAACGGTCGTTGCATTTCTGGGGCGCCGGTCCGCCCGCGGGCAACACCAAGCCGACGCTGGCGTCGCGGCTGAAGGCGCTGAAGGTGAAGGGCGATCGCGCGCTCCGCCGCGAGCACTACATGGACTGCGGCCGGCGCGGCGCGCCCGAGCTGGACGAGGTGGTGAGCGCGATCCGGCGCGAGCGGCCCGACGTGCTCGTCTGCTACAGCCAGGCGGTCGCCGATCTGGCGCGCCACGTGGTCGCGCGCAACCTGCGCGATTGGGAGACCATCCCGGTGATCGTCGGCGCCGAACGGCTGTACCCCGCCGACCGCGCCGTCGTCGAGCAGGCGTTCGGCCCGGCGGTGTTCGAGACCTACGGCTGCCGCGAGGTGATGCTGGTGGCGACGGAATGCGAGGCGCACGCCGGCCTGCACATGTCGATGGAGACGCTGGTTGTCGAGGTGGTGGTGCGCGAGGGAAACAACGGGACGTCGCGCCCCGCGAAGCCGGGCGAGGTGGGCGAGGTCGTGATCACCGATCTCACCAACCACGCGATGCCCTTCATCCGTTACGCGAACGGCGATCTCGCGGTGGCGGGCGACGCCGCGGTCTGTCCGTGCGGGCGCGCGCTGCCGCGGCTCGCGTCGGTCGAGGGGCGCGTGGCGGAGACGCTGATCGACGGCACGGGCGCGCGCGTGAACGGCCTGGTGTTCAACGTCGTCATCGCGCACATCGCGCACGCGATCCGGCAGTTCCAGGTCGTGCAGCACAAGGATCGCTCGGTCACGCTGCGGGTCGCGCCGACCGCGACGTTCGACGGATCGATCGAGGCGACGCTGCGCGCGACCTGGGAGCGTTACCTGCAGGGCGTGCCCGTGCGGCTCGAGCTGGTCGACGGCATCGCCACCTCCGCCAGCGGCAAGCGGCAGGTCGTTGTGGTGGAGCAATAGCGATCAATGCGCGCGCTCGTCGTCAGCTACGTTTTTCCTCCGACCGGCGGCGCCGGCGTGGGCCGGCCCCTCAAGCTGGTGAAGTACCTCGGCCGCCACGGCGTGCAGGCGTCGGTGCTGACCGCCGCCAATCCGTCGGTGCCGGTGCAGGATCAGTCGCTGCTGCGCGACGTCCCGCGCGACGTGGAGATCGAGCGCGTGCGCACGTTCGAGCCCGGCTACGCGGTCAAGCGCGTGGGCTGGGCCGGCAGCGGGCCCGCGGGCGCGACGAACGGCGGCGGCCCGTCGCTGCGCCAGCGGGCGCTGCGGTGGGCGGTGGGCGCGGGCAAGCAAGCGCTCGTTCCCGATCCGCAAGTCTTGTGGCAGCCCGCTGCGCAGGTCGCGCTGGGCCGGCGGCTGGCGCGCGGGGCCGACGACGTCATCCTGATCAGCGCGCCGCCGTTCTCGCAGTTCATGCTCGCGCCGCTGGCGCGCGTCCGTCCGGGCGTCGGCGTCGTGCTCGACTACCGCGACGAGTGGAGCACCGTGCGCGAGGTGTACGAGATGAACGCGTCGCTGCCGGCGCGCGCGGGCGCCGCGATGGAGACGCTGCTGCTGCGCTCGGCGCACATGGTGACCACGGCGACGGAGGCGTTCCGACAGAATCTGCTGACGCGTTTCTCGTTCCTTCACGCCGACCAGGTCGTCGCCATCCCGAACGGCTACGATCCGGATGACTTTCCCGCCACGCTGCCGGGCCCGCCCGCGGACGCGCGCGAGCTGACCGTCACCTACGCGGGCACGATCTTCAAGCTGACAAGCGCGCGCGGTCTGCTGGGCGCGGTCCGCCGCCTGCATCAGGCCGAGCCGGAGCTGGCGCGCCGCCTGCGCGTCCGTTTCCTGGGCCGCATCGTCGAGACCGAGCTCGAGACCTACGAAGGAACCGAGGCGCTGGGCGTCGAGCGGCTCGGCTACCTGCCGCACGACGAGATCACGCGCGCGCTGGCCGCGAGCCACATCGCGCTCTGCCTGCTGGACGAAGCGCCCTTCGTCGAGCGGATCTATCCGGCGAAGATCTTCGAGCTGATGTACCTCGCGAAGACGTTCGGGCTGCGCGTGCTCACGCTGTCGCCGCCCGGCGTGCTGGCCGATCTGGTCGCTGCCCACCGCGTCGGTCCGCTGCTCGCGCCGCGCGACGAGGAAGCGATCGCCGCCTTCCTGGCCGCCGAGCTGCGCGCGTTCGTCGCAGGCCAGCGCCCGCCCGCGCCGGCGCCCGTCGATGTCGCGCGCTACGACCGGCAAGCGACCGCCGGCGAGTTCGCGCGCGTGATGTCGCTCGCCCGAGCGCGCGCCGGCGCGCGGAACTGACCGCGTCGTTTCAGGCCGCCGCCGCGACAGGTGGCGGCGGCAACACGTGATCGCGGAAGCTTCCCGGATCGCCGTCCTTGCCCTCCATCGCCGCGATCGCGATGTTGAACATCTCGCGCGCGGTGACGTAGTGCAGGCGCCAGCGCTGTCCGTCGTTGTAACGGGTGGTCAGCTCGGTGTGCAGCATGCGTCCCGCCTCGCCGAGCAACGCCGCCGCTTGCTTCTCGGGCGCGCCGTGCGTGTGCACCTTCACGAACACCCATTCGGGGCGTCCCTCGACGTGGATCCCCTGGCGCACCCAGCTGCGCACGCGCGCGGGCGTGGGCGGATCGTCGGCGGTGACGGCGGCGTTTTCGATCCGCGGCGACAGCAGCCGGCCGGGACGCAGCGCGAACGCCAGCGGGCCCTCGATCATGAGAATGCGGTCGCGGCGCACCTCGCCGACCCGCGCCGGCACGCCGGCATCCTGGGCGCGCCGCCGCGCGAGATCCCCGTCGGGCCAGTAGATCTGGTTGACGATCGGCGGCTGCGACGGATCGGGCGCGGCCGGGAACGTGAAGTCCGCGTAGCAGCCGGTGTCGAACAGCAGCGGCAGCTCGTCGTCGACGCCGCACCAGCGCCCGTCGGGGCGCGCGTTGGCGAGGCACCAGTTGCCGTGGATGAAGGCGTAGCGAAGCTTGCCGTCCGGCGTGCGCGTCAGGTGGCCGTGGTTGTCGTAGAGGCGCAGGTACTCGGCGATCTTGCCGCGCAGGCCGTCCGGCGTGTCGTCGTGGTGGTGAAGGTGCAGCTCGACCTCACCCAGCCCGCGCCGCGCCAGGCTCGCCAGCGCGTCGAGGTATCCGGGCTGATACTCCTCGCCGGGGAAGAAGTACGAATGGCGGGGCGGGCGTCCCTCGCTGTCGCGAAACGGACCGACCATTGCCGGGTAGCCGTGCAGCCAGGCGCGCACGCGGTCTGCGCCGATGCCGAGGTCCGTATTCTTCCAGTGCGGTTCGTAGTGATCGCAGAGCGCGAACAGCAGGTGCCGGGGCGCGCCGTCGCGGCCGAGCGCGGCGCGCGCGCGCGCCGGCGCCGTTCGTGCCAGCCAGCGGGCGTAGCCGGCGGTCCACACGTGCAGGTTCTTGCTGCGGGCGCGGGCCACGCCGGCCGCCAGCTTGTTCGGCATCCACATCGCGACGTCAGCCTATCAGGATTGCGCCCACGAGCTTGCCGTCCGGTATGTGGGCGGCGGCGGTGGCGACCGCTCGCCGGCGGGACCGACGCGTGGAGACGAGCAGCGCCGCGGCGTCCACGAGCCGCAGCCCGGCGGGCGCCGCGCCCGGCTCTGCATACCCGCCCAGGTTGACCAGCGTGACGGCGAGGCCCTCCGGTCGCGCCGCCAGCGCGTTCTCGAGTGCGACCGCCGCTGCCTGCGCGTCGCCGCACGGGACCGGCGAGATCTCGAGGATCCGCGGCTCCAGCCAGCGGCTGCGGTGCGCCGGCCTGTCCCCCCATTCGACCGATTCGCCCCAGGGCCACGTCCGCCAGGTGTCGATGACCGCCACGTTCCCGGTGACGAAGCCGAGCAGCGCCTCGGCCACGCGCAGCAGGACGGGCGCGACGCGGTCGTCGAGGGGCGGGCGGCTGGCGACGGGCAGCAACGCCACGACGGAGGCCGCCGACCGGACCACGTGGCGGGCGATACGGGTCGCCTCCAGCCCCAAAGCGTCCTCGGGGGTGCCCGGCCATCCGTACCGGTCGGCATCGGAAGGGCCAACGCTGGTGGGCCGCGCCGCAGGCATCGACGGCGGAGTGTAACAAAAGGGCGACGTCGCAAACCGAGCGACGCGTCTCGAAAACCGCGATACTCTCTTCGGCCGAGGAGCGCCTAACGATGCAAGAGCGTATTGCAGTGATTGGTCTCGGTTACGTGGGCCTGCCCGTGGCCCTGGCCTTCGCGCGGAAGTTCCCGGGGACGATCGGGTTCGACGTCAACAAGGAGAAGGTCGAGGAGCTGCGCCGCGGCTTCGATCGCAATCAGGAAGTTCCCAAGAGCGAGCTCGAGGGATCGGCGCTGAACATCACCAGCGACATCGGCGATCTGAAGAGCGTCACGTTCTTCGTCGTCGCCGTTCCGACGCCCGTCGATCACAACAACGTTCCTGATCTGACGCCCGTCGTGAAGGCGTCGGAGACGGTCGCCAAAGGCCTGACCAAGGGCGCCGTCGTCGTCTACGAATCGACGGTCTACCCCGGCGTCACCGAGGACGTCTGCGGACCGATCCTCGCCAAGCTCTCGGGGCTCGTGCA
>DATMZL010000380.1:0-2428 GCA_035607075.1 Polyangia bacterium | reverse complement strand
GCCCGCCCGGCCCGACGAGTTGCTGCCGCTCGCGCGCGCCGCGACGAACGATCCGGACGCCGCCGCGACGCTGGTGGGCGCGCTGGCGGGCGGCATGTTGCGCATCGTCCGCAAGGTGCTCGGGCGACGGCATCCCGACGTCGACGACGTGACCCAGGACGCCGTGATCGCGCTGCTCACAGCGGTGATGACGTTCCGAGGCGAATGCAGCGTCGAGCATTTCGCGAACCGCATCGCGCTGCTCACCGCGCTCGCGGCGCGCCGGCGATCGCGCGCGCGCGACCGCAAGGTCGATCCGGAGATGGATTCGGTCGACGACGTCGCGGCAACCAACGCGGACACGGGCGCGCACGCGTCGCCGCTGGCAGGGACGCTGGCGGCGCGGCGCCGGCTGCTCGTGCGCCAGCTGCTCGACGAGCTGCCCGACGTGATCGCAGAGGCGCTGGCGTCGCACTTCATCCTCGGCTACACGGTCGACGAGATCGCGGCGGCGTCGTCGGTGCCGCCGAACACCGTCTGGAGCCGGCTGCGGCTGGGCAAGCAGGCGCTGCGACGGAAGCTGGAACGCGACGCCGAGCTGGCGGAGATGCTCGGGGGAGGGGAGGCGTGACGTCGGCGACCGTCGACACGTGCCGCGGCGAGCTGCTCGGGCAGTCGCGTCGGGCCGCGCTGACCGACGCCGGTCGACTGGCGCTGGACGCGCACCTCGCGGGCTGCGCGTCCTGCCGGCTGTCACGCGACGTGCTGGCCGACTTCGATCAGGTCGACGTCGTCGACATCCGCGACGGCGCGCGCATCCAGGCGCTGGTCGCCACAGCGCGGGCTCGCGGTACCGTTCGCGGGCGCGTGCATGCGCGGTCACGGCTGCGCGTCGCCGCAGCCGCCGCCGCGCTGATCGTGTGCGGCGGATCGGCCAGCGCGGCTGTCTGGTTGTGGCGACGACCGGCGGCGCCGGCGGTGAACGCGGGTGGCGGCGCGATTGTCATTGCGCGGCCTCGGCCCGTTGCGCACGCGCCCATCGCGCGTGTCGAACCGCCGGCGGTCGTCGCGCCCGCCACGGGCGTCGAGACGCCGGTGCGGACGCCCGTGCTCCGGCACCGGTCGATCGCGCGGACCAGCGCCGCTCCCGTCGAGACCACGCCGCTCTCCGCGGGCGCGCTACTCGCCGAAGCGGGACGCGCGCGCGGCGAAGGGCAGCTCGATCGCGCCGTAGCCCTCTATCGCCGGTTGCAGCGCGAGTTCCCGGCAACGCCCGAAGCGCACGTATCCGCGGTGCCGCTCGGCCGCCTGTTGCTCGACGGCGGCGCCGCGCGCGCCGCGCTCGCCGCGTTCGACGGTTACCTGCGCGACGTGCCGCGCGGTCCGCTCGTCGCGGAGGCGCTCTACGGCCGCGGCCGGGCGCTCGAAGCGCTGGGCGACCGCGACGACGAGCGCAGCACCTGGGAGCGCCTGGTCACCGATCACGGCGGTAGCGCGTACGCGCCGCACGCGCGCCGGCGCCTCGCCGCCCTCCGGTGAGTCCGGCGCGCCGCGCGCAGGTCTGCCTTCGCATCGCGGTCCTCGGCTGCACGCTCGCCGTCTGCGCGCCTGCCCGCGCGCAGGATCCGGCGCCCCCCGTCGACGTCACGGTCGTCGGGACGGCCGAGGATCTCGAACGCGTGCGCGGCCTGGTGCCGCGTCTGGCGGCGGGCGGCGCCCGCTGGCTGCGCGTCGACAGGATGGACCCGGGCGACGTGCTGCGCGAGCGCCGCGACAGCGATGCCGGCGGCGCCGCCGTGCGCGCGTGGGTCGACCTGACCATCCCGACGCGCGCGCGCCTCGCCTTCGCGACGCGCTCGGAGCGGTTCCTCGTCCGCGACGTCGATCTTTCCGGACGCTTCGACGAGGTCGATCGCGCCGCGCTGGGCGAGGTCCTCGAATCGTCGATCGGCGCGCTTGTCGCGAACGAGCGCGCCGGACTGACGCGCACGGAGGCCGAGGCGGTGCTCGCGCGGCGCGACGTCTCCGCGCCGCCTGCCGTGGTCACGGCGCCCGGGCCGCCCCAGCCCGTGTCCGTCCTCGCGCCGCCGCCTTCGCGCTGGGCGGTCGGGTTCTTCTACGCGGCGCAGGCGCTGTCCGACGAGCCGGCGCTCGACCAGGGCCCGGGCCTCACGCTCGCCGTTGCGTCGTTTCCCCGCTGGCCGCTCGTCCACGAGACGGGCCGCGGACCGATCATCTTCGCCAGCGCCCAGTATCGCTTGCCCGTGCACGAGCGTGGTCCCCGCATCGGCGTCGCGCTGTACACGATCGCGGCGCGCGCCGGCGTCGAGTGCGGCCCGTTGCTGTGGGAACGGCTGCGCGTCCGCCTGGGCGCGGGCGCCGACATAGTTCACGTGGCGCCCGAATCGTCCGATCCCGCCGCCACGCTGTCGGCAGCGCACTGGTCGAG
>DATMZL010000396.1:0-2111 GCA_035607075.1 Polyangia bacterium | reverse complement strand
TCGAAGATCGAGGTCGACTACAAACCCCTCCAGCGGACGGCCGAGCAGAACGCGAAGATGTACGGCCTGATCGCGAGCCGGCAGAAGGAGATCGACACGACCGGTCCGATGCGGGCGAACAACGTCCGGGTGCTGGAGCGGGCGACGGTGCCCGGCGTGCCGGTGCGGCCACGGCCGCTGCAGAACCTGATGGTCGGGCTCCTCCTGGGCCTCGGTAGCGGCATCGCGCTGGCGTTCATCATCGAGGCGCTCGACAACACGCTGAAGACGCAATCCGACGTCGAGCAGTTCCTGGGCGTGTCGGTGCTGGGCCTGGTCCCGATCATCGGACCGACCGCCGGCGCCGAGGCGAGCCAGGCGACCGATCACCTGCGCGAACGAGACCTGGGCGTGTTCCTCGATCCGAAGTCGGTCGCGGCGGAGTGCTGCCGATCGATCCGCACCAACATCCTGTTCATGTCGCCCGATCGGCCGCTGCGCACGATGGTGATCACCAGCCCGAGCCCGCAGGAAGGCAAGACCACCAGCGCGATCAACCTGGGCGTGACGATGGCCGAAGCCGGCGGACGCGTCCTTTTGATCGACACCGACATGCGCCGCCCGCGGTTGCACCGATCGTTCGGCGTCCCCAATCAGACCGGCATCTCGACCGTCATCGTGGGCAAGGCGACGATCGAGGAAGCGGTGAAGCGGACGGACGTGCCCAACCTGGACGTCCTGCCCTGCGGCCCGGTGCCGCCGAACCCGTCGGAGTTGCTGCACACGGATCGCTTCGCCGCCGTGCTCGAGGACTGCAAGAAGCTGTACGACCGGATCATCCTGGATTCGCCGCCGACCTCGGCGGTGACCGATCCGGCCGTCCTCGGCAACCTCACCGACGGCGTCGTGCTGGTCGTGAAAGCGGGCGAGACCACGCGTGAGTCGGCGATGCATGCGCGCCGTCAGCTCCTCGGCGCCAAGGCGCGCCTGTTCGGCGTGGTCGTCAACGCGATCGACTTCTCGAACCCCGCCTACGGCTACGAGTACTACTACCGGAACTACTACCGCTACGGTTACACGTACGGTAGCGAGCCGGATCAGAAGGTCACCAGCTAAGCGCCCACGCCGATGGCGAACGTGCTGGTAACAGGGGTGACCGGCCAGCTCGGCTTTTACGTGGCGGAACGTCTGGCCCGGCGGGGCGACAAGGTCTGGGGCCTGATCCGGCAATCAACCGTGGGCCGTGTCAGCGCGGACGCGTCGCTGCCCTACCAGCCGATCGCGGGCGACTTGCTGGACGAATACTCCCTCTTGTCGATCCTCGAAGAGGTCAAGCCGGACCGGATCTTCAACTTCGGCGCGCAGAGCTTCATCCCGTCATCCTGGACGCAGCCGATCCTGACCGCGCAGTACACCGGACTGGGCGTGGTACGGATGCTCGAGGCGGTGCGGCGGGCGGTCCCGGCCTGCCGCATCCTGCAGGCGGGCTCGAGCGAGATGTTCGCGGGCGCGGATCGGTCGCCCCAGGACGAGGGAACGCCGATTCAACCGCTCAATCCCTACGGGACGGCCAAGGCGTTCGCGTACCACACGCTGCGCGCCTACCGAAATCAATATGGGATGTTCGCGACCAACGCGATCTTCTTCACCAACGAATCGTTTCGCCGCACGCCGGAGTTCGTGTTCCGCAAGGTCACGCGCGCGGTCGCCGAGATCGTCGCGGGCAAGCGCGAGCGGTTGTCGCTCGGAAATCTGGAGACCGTCCGCGACTGGGGCTACGCGCCCGAGTACGCCGAGCTCGCCGTCGAGATCTTGAGCCAGGATCGCGCGGACGATTTCGTCATCGCCACCGGCGAGGCGCACACGGTCCGCGAGCTGGTCTCGACGGCGTTCGGGCTGGTCGGCCTCGACTGGGAGAAGTACGTGCACGTCGACACCAGCCTGGTCCGGCGCAGCGAGGCGGTTCCCATCGTCGGCAACGCCGCGAAGCTGAAACGGACCTTGGGACGCGGCCCGTCGGTCAAGTTCGAGTCGGTGCTGCGCTTGCTGCCGGCCCACGACCTGCGCGGCCTGGGACGCGACGTTCCGTTCGCCGTCCCGGCAACCTCGGTCTGAGTCTGGTCCGGTCCCCT
>DATMZL010001588.1:0-3360 GCA_035607075.1 Polyangia bacterium | reverse complement strand
ATCGACCCCAGCACTTCGCCCTTGCTGGAGATGAACGCGATCGCGTCCTTCTCGCGATCCGACACCGAGAACGTGTCGGTGTCCTTGTAGTAGCGGATCGCGTTGACGTGGCACTTCTCCTGCGCCTGGGCGCCCGGCCCGAGCGCGAACTTGCTGAACACGACGTCCAGATCGACGAGCGGCTTCGAATTCGATCCATCGGGACCCGCGACGTAGATGCTGTCGCACGCGCCCACCGCCTGCTTGGCCGGATACGCGATGCCCGTCGGGGTCACGGTCATGTCGTGGTGCGTGCCGCCCGACAGCGTCAACTTCATCTCGCCGCTGCCGTCCATGCCGACGCGGTAGATGGCGCCGCCGCTGGCGACGTTGAACTGACCGACCTCGCGCCCGTACATGTAATTGCCGTCGAACGACATCAGCGCGCGGCTCAGGCTGATGGGGAAACGGTGCGCCCACACGACCTCGCCCGTGTTGTTGATGATGTAAGCGAAGTTCGCGTTCTCGGCGATGATGAAGCCGGGCGCGGGCGCGACCGTGCTGGTCCCCTTCGTCGGCGTCAGGTTCGCGGGCGCGCCGCTGACGGTTCCCGTCATGTACGTCGCGTCGGCGCCCACGCACGCGCTGGTGCCGCGGATGACCACGACGCGGTAGTGCACCGTCGTGTTCCCCGGCATACCGAGCAGCAACGTCCGGTGATTCGCGTCCGCCCAGTTGACCGGCGCCTCGAGCGTGTACGTCGTGGTCTTGCCGAACTGGATGATCGCGCGCTCGGCGCCGGACAGATCGGTCGTGAACGTCGCGATGCCGACCATGGCGACGCCGCTGGCGGGCGTCACCGTCGGCGAGATCGTGCAGCTCACCGTCGTGAACGTGGTGATATCGGTCAGCCCGGGCCCGATCGGCGTCGCGCCGGTGCCGCCACCGCCCGAGGTCCCGGCGACGCCGGTCCCCGCCGCGCCGGCGCTGCCCGTGGTTCCGCCGCGTCCCGCAGCGCCCGTCGTTCCACCGCGCCCGGCGGTGCCCGTCGTTCCGGCGACGCCCGTGGTTCCTGCGGCGCCCGCGGTGCCCGTCGTTCCTGCGCTGCCCGCGTTTCCGCTGGCGCCCGCGGTGCCGGTCGTTCCGGCCGTCGCGTCCGTCCCCGCCGTCCCCGTCGTGCTCGCGCCTGTTCCTGCCGCTCCCGTGGTGACAGTGCCGGCCGAGGGGGCACAGGCGCTCAGCACCGTCGCAAACAGCACGGGCGCCACGCGAATTCTAAAGATCGTCGAGGTCATGGACTCGATAAGAGCCGAGCGCAGGTACCCGGCATCGATGAGTTTGCCGTCCGGCAACGTTATCACCCTGATGGCGTCAGACGCGGCTCGCCTCTCGCGTCCGGGCCGCATGATCGGCGTCAGAGATTGTTCGTGATCGGCTGATAGATCGCGCGGAAATCCTCCAGGCCCTCGCAGCGCGCGGCGTGCTCCGCCAGCGCCGGGTGGCGCGCCGGATCGAAAACGGTCGGGTGCGATTCCCGCGTGAAGCGCAGCGCGCACGTGAAGGCCACGTCGGCGTGGCTGAGCCCGGCGCCCAGCCAGTAGCGCGAGCTGCGCGCGGCGCGCTCGGTCTCCAGCGCGTCCAGCGTCGCCACGATCTGCGTCTTGCACCGGTCCATCCAGCTCTCGGACGGGGCCTTCCGGAACATGCCTTCATAAAGGAGGCTGACCGCCTTGTCCGCCAGTCCCGAGGACAGCGCGGCGATCCGGAGGCCGTCACGGCGCACCGGCCCCGAGCGCGGCAGCAGCGCCCGCTCGGGCGGGGCAAGCTCGTCCAGCGCGTCGACGATCGCGAAGGTCTCGACCAGCGCCGTCCCGTCGTCGAGGAGCAGCGTCGGCACGCGCCGCAGCGGGTTGTGCGCGGCGATCTTGTCGGCGTCTCCCCACACCGACCAGGGACGGTGCTCGAACGGGATCCCGTAGAGCCGCATCGTGATGGCGACACGCCTGACGAACGGCGAATCGTACTGGCCGATCAGGATCATGCGTTGATGCTAGCGCCATCTGCTAACGTCGACGCGTGCGTTTGCTTATCGCGCTGACCTTTCTCACCTTGGTCATGATCGCCGACCATCCCGCGCGCGCCGCAGAATGGGACAAGCCCGGATGGACGCTGACGTTCCAGGACGAGTTCGACGGCGCCGGCGTCGACGCGGCCAAGTGGGTCAAGCGCTACAAGTGGGGCGAAGCGCAGATCAACAGCGAGCTGCAGGCGTATGTCGACGACGCGTTCCAGCTGTCGAACGGCGTCCTGACGATCACCGGCGACAAGCGAACCGCCAGCTACGCGGGCCAGTCGTTCCAGTACGCGTCGGGCGTGCTGTGCTCCGTGCACGAACAGAAGTACGGCTACTTCGAAGCGCGCCTCAAGGTGCCGGCGGGCCAGGGGATGTGGCCGGCGTTCTGGCTGCTGGGCCAGGTCGGCGCACCCGGCGTCAACGAGATCGACATTCACGAGATCCTCGGCAACCAGCCGAGCAAGGTCTACATGACCGTGCACTGGGGCACCGACTACGCCGCGGGCCACAAGAGCGACGGTAGCGACTGGACCGGCCCCGATTTCTCCGCCGACTTCCACGTCTTCGGCCTGGAGTGGTCGCCCGACGCAATCATCTGGACGATCGACGGCGTCGAACGCAAGCGTCACACCGGCGACGGCGTTCCGCAGGTTCCGATGTACGTGATCCTGAACCTGGCGATCGGCGGGCAGTGGCCGGGCGCGCCCGACGCGACAACGCCGTTCCCCGGCCTCTACCAGATCGACTACGTGCGCGCGTACGCGCGCGACGCCGGCGCCGGCGCCGGTACGGGCGCCGGCGGCGCGGGCGGCACCGGCGACACGACCGGCACGGGTGGCGCGACCGGCGGTGGCAGAGCGGGCGCCGCGCCTGCCTCAGGCGGCGACGGAGGCTGCGCCTGCCACGCGAGCGGTGGCGGCGCGCCCGCCCCGCTCGCGATCCTGATGCTCACGCTGCTGTTCGTGCGCCACGGCCGGCGCCGCGATCAGCGCGCGCGGTAGAGCGCCGGAAACATCTCGCGCAGGTGCGTGACCTTGGGCGCGTCGTTGAGCACGATGTACGGATTGCCCGGGTGCAGCGCCGCGTAGTTCTGGTGGTACGCCTCCGCCGGGTAGAACGCCGTCAGCGGGGCGACCTCGGTCGCGATGCGCCGCGGGAACACCTTCGCGTGATCGAGCTGCGCGATGTACGCGTCGACCACGCGCCTCTGCGCGGGGCCGCTGACGAAGATCGCCGACCGGTACTGCGTGCCCGCATCCGGACCCTGCCGGTTCACCTCCGTCGGATCGTGCGCGACCGAGAAGAAG
>DATMZL010000480.1:0-2582 GCA_035607075.1 Polyangia bacterium | reverse complement strand
CCCCCAGGCGCTTCCGCATGGTACCGGCGAAGCGGCTCTGGTCGAGCATGACCTTGGTCAGAAGATCGCGCGCCGCGGTGGCTTGCTCGGAGGTGAAATTGGGGTTGCGGCGGAGCTTGTCGTCGAACCGATCGACCATCGACAGCCGCGGGATATCGCTCGGCTGCATGTGCTCGCGCGATAACACCAGGGATGGCTCGGCGCCCTCATCGATCAGCTTTGAGCGAGCTGTCTCAGCTTCCCGCATCGTGTAGCGGGACAACATCCCCTTCTCGCCGGTATCCGGGTCGGTGTAGGTCACCACCCAGTCGCCCGAGCGGTGTAAGGGCACGTAGTTGTTGATCCAGCCGCGCTTCCACTCCGTCGCCATCGCGCGAACAAACTCGCGGTTGCCCTCCCACTGATCACCAAATGCGCGTGCGACGGGGTTGGTATCGGTGTTGGCGAGGATCTCGTCGACACCCGCCATCGTCCGCATCTGCCGCACCATCGTCTCGACCTGGGCGTCGCTCACCCCTTCGAGGTAGGCCTTACCGATGCCGCGCATAGCAGCATCACCGCGATCGACGCGCTGCTGGCGGGTCAGGTTGAAGGTGTCGGTCACTGCCTGTCGTTGCGCCGGCGACAGCTTGTTGTAGTCCGCCACGACTGCCTTGAACTCGTCGGGCGTGGCTCGGCTGTGGCTGTTCAACGCATGATCCGGCGGGTAGGCCGGGTTCATGTCGACGCGCGACGCCTTGGTCAGAACGTGGCTGACCTCGGCATCGAGGTTCTTTATCACCGCGCCCACTCTGGCTTGGTTCGCGTCGCCATACGCGCGCGATACCCGCTCTACTCCCTCACGCGCACGGTTCAACACGTCGAGGTGGTTCTCTCCCCCCTCCGACGGCTGGAACAGGTGCCGGTTGAAACCGATCAACTGCTCCGTCGGGATGCCCTGGCGCAGCGCCCGGCGGAACCCGGAGGTGGTGTTGCCGAGGCGCCCCTGCGGGTCGCGCATCTCGTTAACCCTGTCGCGCACGTCGCTGAAGCTCGGCAGCTCGTGCTCCGAGCGGGCTACCAGCGGCTCCGGCTCCCAGCCGCGCCGGTAGACCGTGCGATCAGCCGGGGCAGGCCGGGCTTCGCGGTTAAACCGGGCGCCAGCCGCGGCGATATCGTCGAGCGGACGCATGACGTGATCCATGAGTGAGGTCACGTTCTGTGGCAGGTGCAGCGCTTGCCTGACAAAGCGGACGAAGCTCTGCCAGAGCGACTTGGCCGGACCCACGGGGTAGCCCAGCTGCGCCATGCGGGCCCGGTACTCGGGCCCCGGCACGATACCGCGCATCAAATCGTGCATCTCCGGGTTGGTGCGGAGCATCGAGTGGAGCTCGTGCGGGTTACTCAGCGCATAAGCAACCCGCTCGTCGCCGCCCATACCGTGCATCTCGGCGCCGCGAGCAAACTCGTCGCGGATCGTCTGCAGTACCTGCATCTCGCGCGAGCCGGGCTGAAGATTGTCGATGAGGTCTTTGGTGACTCCGTGCGTCGCTTCGTGGAGCAGCACCTCGGCCGACTTCTCGCGCACCTCGATATGATCGGAGCGTCGCCCGGTCCTGAGATCTTCCTCTGACACAAAGGCGCCGCGGCGGACTGTCTCCGAGGGGCGCAGTTCGAGATCCGGCGCCAGCCGCAGCATCGAGCGCGCATAGGCTGCGACGTGCGGCAGACGCTTGTTGATAAAGGGATTGTTAGCGATGGCGCGCAGCCCGTCATGCAGACTACCGCCGGCATCGATCGCCTCGCGCACCGGGGCGTTAACCCGGTCATCTTGCATCACCCGCGACAGCGGGCTTGTCGAGGCGGTGGGTTGGTCGCGCTGCTGGCGCGACGCATCTAGCGGACGCTCTTCGCCTCGTACGGGCGGCTCCGCCTCGGGAGTATCTTCGACGCGCGCGGCTCGCTGCTCAGCGGCACGCTCCCGCGCCGCCCTCTGATCGGGCGGAGCGCGGGCTTGCGGTAGTTCTAGGGTAGACCGCCCGTCAGGTCCGGTTCTTCCTCCGGCTCCCGGGCGGGAGGCGGCGAGGCGGGCCTCGGGGTCGGCCCAGGCGTCGAGGAGCTTCCCGAACGCTGCATGCCGATCATGAAGCCACGACTGAAAAGCGGGTGATCCGCCGGCAGATTGGGCAAGCTGTTCGCCCGGCTCGGTCTTCCAGTTGTGGACTGGGCCATACTCACCTTCCGATCCAAAATTTCGTACCTGCGTTACACCAAGTTCGCTACGACTGGCAACCCGGTTAACCGCGTCGTGAAACAGTTCGTCGTCGACGAATGGTAACCCATCGTCGCCACGGAAATTTATAACAACCGCTTCGTTGTCACCTACTTTCGTAAACCCGGCGTCAGGGCCTAGCTCCTCGCCAATAGCGGCAAGAAGGCGCTGCTGAGTTACGTCGTCTAGGGGCTGATTAAATTCAAGGTGACGACCCCGCGCCATATCGCCGCCCTTAACCGTCCACCCCTCGCGTGCCTCGGCATAAGCCTGCGCCTCAGCCTGGGTATCAAATCGACGGCTGGAAGTTCCCGTAGCATTTCGAGCGGAA
>DATMZL010000411.1:0-3095 GCA_035607075.1 Polyangia bacterium | reverse complement strand
CGCGCGATCAGGCCCAGGGCCAGGTCGGTCAGCCAGATCGCGACCACCACCGGCGCCGCCAGGGCCAGGCCGGACGCGATCAGCTTCGCCGAGGCTGCCATGACCACCAGGGCGACGTGGCGGGTCGCTGGCTCGCCCAGGCCGCCGCCAATCGGCAGGGTCCGGTAGCTCGACAGCAGCGCGTCGACAAGCCGGGGAACGCCGCCAATCTGGAAGAAGACCACCGTCGCCAACAGGAGGTACAGGACGCCGAGCGGGCTGGCGCGTTCCTCGGCGGTCGGGACCAGGATCTCGGCGACGTTGGCGCCGCGCAGCGTGTCGCCCAGGCGGCCGGCGACCTCCGCAGCGCGAAACGCCGCCGAGGCGACCAGGCCCAGGCAGAGCCCGACGACGACCTCGCGCGCCAGCAGCAGCGTGAAGCGCAGCACCGACACGTCGGCGAGCGCGCCGGCGCCCGCAGCCAGCGCGTGAGGAGCCGGTGAGCTTTGCTCGCCGCGTATCATCGCGGGAGGGTTCGGGAACCCTGTGAGGGTTCCCGACTCAACGACCAGCACGGGCGCTGCGACCAGCGCCAGCACCAGCGCGAAGCCGACCCGCACCGTCGCCGGCAACCGCGGGCCGCCGAGCGGCGCGACGAGCCACAGGACGGGCAGCAGGCGCGCGGCGCCGAGCGCGGTGGCGACGACGATGCCGAGCAAGCCGGACGGCGGCATGGCGTCAGCGCAGCGACGGGATCGCGAGCAGCATCGCCTGCGTGAAGCGGACCAGCGACGATCCCAGCACCGGCCCCATCGCCACCAGCACGACAAGCACGACCACCAGCTTGGGAACGAACGCCAGCGTCTGGTCCTGGATCTGCGTGGCGGCCTGGAAGAGCCCGACGAGGAAGCCGGTCACCATGCTGGCGATGAGCGGCGGCGCCGACAGCAACAGCACCAGCACGAGGCCCTCGCGGATCGCGTTCAGCACCAGCGTCGACGCGGAAGAAGCGGCCATTACGTGTAGCTCTGAAGCAAGCCGCGGATCACCAGCGTCCAGCCGTCCGCGATCACGAACAGCAGCAGCTTGAACGGCAGCGACACGGTCGTGGGCGATAGCATGTGCATGCCCAGCGCGAGCAGCAGGTTCGCGATCACCATGTCGACGACAAGGAACGGGATGAAGAGCAGGAAGCCGATCTGGAAGGCGCGCCGCAGCTCCGAAGTGACGAACGCGGGCACGATGACGCCGAAGTCCCGGTCGGTGACCGCGGCGCGCTCCTCGGGCGCGCGCATCTTCAGCGTCACCGCCAGGAACGACGCGCGGTCGCGCGGGTCGGTGTGCTTGAGGATGAAGTCGCGCAGCGGCTCCTTGCCGCGATCGGCGGCCGTTCCCAGCGCACCCAGCGTCTCGGCGCTGGCGACGTCGGCGCCGGCGGCCAGCCCCAGCGCGGGCTTCATCGCGTCGTACATGCGCTGGGCGGTGGGCGCCATGACCGCGATGGTCAGGATCAGCGACAGTCCCGTCAGCACCTGCGTGGGCGGAACCGACGGTGTGCCGATCGCGCTGCGCAGGATCGACAGGACGACCGAGATGCGCACGAACGACGTGACCATCAGCAGCGCGAACGGGATCAGCGACAGCGCCGCCATCGCCAGGATCAGCACCAGCGGGCGCGACGCGAGGCCCGCGTCCTGCGCACGGTGCGCTGCGGAAGCGGCCATCGCGGTCGCGGGCGCCAGCGCGGCAGCGGCCGCCGCCAACCCCAGCAGGCGCCTCATATCGGCTTGACCGGGGCGTCGGAGGGCGGGCTCTTGGCTGCGGCGCCCCGCCCGAGCACGCGTGCCAGAACCTCGCCGAAGCGCAGCCCGGCGGTCTCCGGCACCCGGGGGAGCTTGTCGGCGTCCAGCTCGGCGAGCAGCGACATCGGGCCGTCGCCGACGCCGACGAGAAAGCAGCGGCCGGCGGTCTCGATGACGAACACCGACCGGCGCGGCTCCAGCGGACAGCGCGCGACGACGCGGATCGCGCCCGATGCCTTGCCGATGCCGCGCCCGGCGAGCAGCCGCAGCGTGCCCCAGGCGACCAGGCAGACCACGCCCAGCGACGCGAACGACAACGTCAGCGATTCCCACCCGATCCCCGGGATCTGCGCCGCCGAATCGCCCATCCGCGGCGTTATACGCCCCCGGCGCGGGAGCGTGTCAACCCCCGCGCGTTGCCGCTCGCAAGGCTTGCCCTCACCCGGCCCTCTCCCGCAAGCGGGAGAGGGAGGTCATTCAATTACTCTTCGTCGTCGTAGAAGAGGGATTCGCGGCTCTCGAGGAAGCTGTCGATCGCGGTCTTCGCTTCGGCGGACAGATTGATGAAGCGGACGCCCATGCCGGTGCCGCCCTCGGCGCGCTGTAGCGCCGAGTTCTCGCGGATCCAGCGGACCTCCGTCTCGACGGAGATGGTCTTGGCCGATCCCGGCAGCGTGAAGTTCAGCGTGATGCGGTCGCCGATCTTGCGGAGGTGGTGCGTCGCTATGAAGACGCCGCCGGCGCTGATGTTCTGCGTGAGGCCGGTGTAGAAGTTGTGGTCGCTCTCGAGATCGACCTTCACCTCGAGATCGAAGCGCTCCGAGGCGCGCACGTTCTGAATGTTCTCAGCCACTTTGGCCCCCGGGGTGTGCATGAAGGGATGCTCCTGTTTGTCCGCGTTTGGCGGGCGTCCAGCGCCCTGCAAACCAGACCGTTCGACAGGAAGGGGGCGAAACTGTAGCGATAAGTCGGGCGGCCCCGGCGCGGCCTTGCCCGCATTCGACGCTCTCCGGCGAGCGTTGGCGCTCGCAAGGCCTGCCCTCACCCCGACCCACTCCCGCAAGCGGGAGAGGGCGCGAAGCCGGATCCGGGCGTCCCTCGCCGTGGGATCCGGTCCCCTCGCCCCCAGGGTTAGGGCCGACGCCCCCGGCGCTACTTCTTGGCGGCCTTCTTGGCGGGGGCCTTCTCGGCGCCCTTGGCCTCGGCCTTCGCGGCCTTGCCCTTGTCGGCCTTGGCCTCGGCCTTGGTGCCCTTGCTCTGGGCGTCCTTTTCGGCCGCCTTCGGCGCGCCGTCCTCGGACAGGAGCTCGAGCAT
>DATMZL010000428.1:0-4146 GCA_035607075.1 Polyangia bacterium | reverse complement strand
TGCGGCGCGCGCGGCGCGATCAGCTGGAGCGCCTTTATCTCGTCGTTCTTCTCGAAGACGCCTCGATCGAGCAGCCCGGCAAGCGCGGCGGCCGCCTCGGGAGAAGCGACGTCCCTGAAGACGGCGATGTTCAGCGTGCTCGACCAGCGCAGCGCCGCATAGAAAGACGCCGGCTCGCCAGCCAGTAGCTTCCAGACCGCACTGGTCGCGGAGCTCGAGTCCCGGTCGTCATCCAGGCGACGCGCGAACATCCAGTTGAGGAAAGCGGCGAACCCGTCCGGCGTCTGCAGATCCGCCGCCGGCAGCTCGTCGGGCGTGACGGGTGCCTCCAGCGCACCGAGCGCCGCGGTGATTCGAGCGGTCAGAGCTTCAGGGACGTGCGCCAGACGTTCGCACACGGCCGCAAGCGCGGGCTCCAGCGTCGCCGCCCAAACGAGGCGCGCGCGCGCCAGCCCGTCCCGCGGAACCTCGCGCTGCTCCGATGCCAGAGCGCGCGCACGCGCGTCGTGACTCCAGCGAATCAGGAAATTGGCGACGAGGCGTTCGTTGACCGGGTCCGCGGACGCCAGCAGCTCGGCGAGCGCCCGCGGCAGCATGTGATCCAGCGTCTGCAGAAACAGCTGCTCGCGCGCCAGTTCGCGCACGCGATCGGTGCGGTGACTCAACAGCAGCAGACATTCATCGACGACCTCGGGCAGGCGCGCGCTGTCGAAGGCATGCAGCAGATAAACGAGCGCCTCGGGATCGACGGGCTGTTTGGCCTTCCGCCGCCTGGCGAGCAGGTCGCACACGACACGTGCGCCGACATTGCCCATCTTGGTGAGCGTCGCGTAGCCATTCACCCTGTCATCGGTGTCGTCCAGAATCTGGTCGACGCAGTGCCGCGCCAGCGCCGGCGTCGGTAACCACTTCAGCTGATCCCAGCCCGTCATCGCCCCCGGCGCGTCGAGGCTCTTCAGCAGCAGGCGATCGCTCCGTTTCTCGTCGAGCCGCTTCAGGATCGGGACGACGCCGCCGCGGTGTTCGGCGGCCAGGTGCACAAGCACGGGATCGAAGCGCTCGTCCAGCTGTCCCGTCTCCTGCAGTGCGCGCTCGGCGAAAACCAGAAAGGGCTGCTCGTGATCGTGATCGATGTACCCGCGGCTCTTCACGCGCTTGATCATCGCGTCGGCCCGCGTGCGAATGTGCTCGGCGAGCGCGTCGTAGCGGTCGCGGTACCAGCGCCGGATCTCCGCACCGCCGCCGATGTCCATCTTCGCGGCGATCGTCGGGATGTCGGCGTCCGCGGCGAGCGCGACGTAGCCGCTCATCGTCTTCGCCGCCGGCTTGATCGTCTTGACGGCGGGTGAGAGCGCCGCCGCCACGACCGCGGCTCTCCACGTCTCCGCGGGCCAAATCGCCTCCAGACCTTCGAACACGAGGCTGGTGTCCGTGCCGGTCGAGATGGTCAGGTAGTCATGCGCCGCCTGCCCGAGCAACGGCTCCGGCAGATCGGCCGCGTGCAGCGCGCCCCGTCGCGCGAGCGCGAGGGCCAGTCGGCCCTGCACCGGCTCCGCCACGGTCTGCCAGCCGGCGGCGAGCGGCCCGAGATCGTCCAGGGCCCGGAACATCGTTTCGATCGACTCGTTCCAGCCGCGGTATGGAAACTCTCGGTCGTAGAGCTTGAGGCGGAGCCAGTCCGCCTTGTTCGCGGCCAGTTTCTGGAGGTAGGCGAGGAAGTCCGCGGCCGTGAACCGGCCCTTCGGCGCCTTCGCCATGACCTCGGCGAAGGTCCTGTGATCGAAGACGTCGTCGCCGTCGCGAAACAGCTGCCAGAGCGCTGCGCCCGTGCGCTCTTTGTCTCCGGTGCAAAGGGACGCCAGCGTGTCCCCGATCTCCAGCGAGAAGTCGCCCTTGGCGCGCGCGCGCAACTCGCGCACCGCCTTGCCAACGCTCTCGACGTCTGCGGTCACTCGATCCCTCCGGTCATGGCTATCCGCCGTCATCTTATGACGGTCGCGCCGGCGTCGGGTCGCGCCTGTAAGGCGACGGCTGAAGCGATACGGCGCGCACGTCGCCCGCACGGGGGCGGCCTCATATTTTTCCCGATGCTCGACAGTGTAGACGTCGGCGCCTCCTCCCTCGCCTCGTACCGGGGCCTGGCCCCCGATGATCTGCTGGACGCGGTCGTAGAAGCCGCGCGGGCGCTGCGCGGGGCGCGCGTGCTGCACCTGAACGCGACGCCCTACGGCGGCGGCGTCTCCGAGCTGCTGCGATCCGTCGTGCCGCTGCTCAACGATCAAGGCCTGAACGCGGACTGGCGGATCATCAGCGGCGACGAGCCGTTCTTCCAAGTGACGAAGGCGATCCACAACGGCCTGCAGGGCGCGGCGGTCCAGCTCTCCGACGCCGACAAGGCACGCTACCTGGCGACGTCGCGGACCAACGCCGCCGGGTTCGACACCGGGTACGACTTCATCTTCGTGCACGATCCGCAGCCGGCCGCGCTGCTGGAGTTCACGGGCAAGGGGCGCGCGCGCTGGATCTGGCGATCGCACATCGACACCGCCAACGCGAACGCCGCGGTCTGGAGCTTCCTGCGCCCGTTCCTCGCCGAGTTCGACGCGTCGGTGTTCACGATGGCCGAATTCGTGCCGGCCGACCTGCCCACACCCGTCGCCGAGATCATCCCGCCCGCGATCGATCCACGCAATCCGAAGAACCTCCCGCTGCCCGAGGCGACCGCGCGCCAGGTGCTGGAGTGGATCGGCGTGCGCACGGATCTGCCGCTGGTGACGCAGGTGTCGCGCT
Organism: Polyangia bacterium; assembly: GCA_035607075.1. Classification (GTDB taxonomy): domain Bacteria; phylum Myxococcota_A; class Polyangia; order Fen-1088; family Fen-1088; genus JADGRB01. The sequence continues at coordinate 1,356 of DATMZL010000428.1, read as the reverse complement.
TCGACCCGTGGAAGGATCCGCTGGGCGTCATCGCGGCCGTCCGGATCGCGCGGCGCGAGGTGCCGGACCTGCAGCTCGCGCTGGTCGGATCGATGGCGACCGACGATCCGGAAGGCTGGGAGATGTACCGCGCCATCCGCGCCGCGATCGGCGGCGACAAATTCGTCCACGTCTTCACCAACCTGGTCGGCGTCGGCAACGTCGAGGTCAACGCGTTCCAGGCGCTGTCGAAGGTGGTGATCCAGAAGTCGCTGCGCGAAGGGTTCGGGCTGGTCGTCGCAGAGGCGCTCTGGAAGGGAACGCCGGTCGTCGCCGGGCGCGCCGGCGGGATCCCGTTGCAGATGGCCGACGATACGGGCGGCGTCCTGGTCGACAGCGTCGAGGAATGCGCGCACGCGATGGTCACCCTGCTGCGCGACGAACCGCGGGCGCGAGCGCTCGGCGCCAGCGGGCGCGAGCGCGTGCGGCGCCACTTCCTGATCCCGCGGATGGTGCTCGACGAGCTGTCGCTGATGCGCCGGTTGGCGGCCGGCGAAGCGGTGGGGCGCGCGTTCGAATGGGTGTCGCATCGCGATCCGGTCTGCGGCATGTCGATCGGGGAAGCGGAGCAGACCGCGACGGTCGGGGACCTGACGCTGCGGTTCTGCTCGGCGCGGTGCCGCGCGATGTTCGGCGCGGAACCGGAACGCTACCTCGGGCGCGCCCGGCCCACGCCGGCCTCGTTCGCGGGCGGGCACGCCGCCGCGCCGTGACGACGATTGACATGGGAACCCTGGCAGGGTTCCCATACCTTCCCGCGATGGTACGCGGCGAGCAGAGCTCGCCGGCTCCCCACGCGAATTTCTGATCAGTCCGGCGGCCGCCGGCGCATGACCGGCGATGGATGCCCGCGTTCGCCGCCTGAAAATCGTCACGGTCCTCCTGCTCGCGTCGCTGCCGTCGGGATGCGGCGGCGGTGACGCTGCGAACGGCGGACGCGGCGGCGGCGCGGGCGGATCGCTCGCAGGCACGGGTGGCGGCAGCGCCGGCACCGGCGGCGCCAGCGGAGGCACCGGCGGCGGCACGGGCGGTGCCAGCGCGGGTACGGGCGGCGGTAGCGACGGTGGCACGGGCGGCCCGGGCGGTGGCGGCGCGAGCGCGGGATCAGGCGGACGCGGCGGTGGCGGCTCGGGCGGCGCCACGGCTGGAACCGGCGGCGGCGGCTCGGGTGGCGCCGTTACCGGAAGCGGCGGTCGCGGCGGCGGTGCCGGCAGCGGCGGCGGCGCGGGAACCACAGGACGCGGTGGCGGCGCGGGCGGCCCTTCCGGCGCGGGCGGTTTGCCGACGATGCCCGACAACTGCTGCAACGTGCGCCTG
>DATMZL010000429.1:0-2866 GCA_035607075.1 Polyangia bacterium | reverse complement strand
ATCTTGAACGCCAGCGCCGCGAACGGCGCGTCGTCGGCGGGCGGCCGCGTGGTCGGCTCCTCGCTGCCCGGCACGAAACCCGACACCGCCGGCACCTCCAGCGGCGACGGCAGGTAGTCGCACACGGCGTCGAGCAAAGGCTGCACGCCCTTGTTGCGCAGCGCCGCCCCCGCCAGCACGGGGACGATCTTGCAATCGATGGTCGCCTTGCGCAGCGCCGCCTTCACGTGCTCCTCGTCCAGCGCCTGGCCCTCGAGGAACGCCGACGCGATCGCGTCGTCGACGTCGGCCGCGGCCTCGATCATCTTCTCGCGCGCCGCCGCGGCCTCGTCGGCCATCGCCGCCGGAATGTCGTCCTCGCGCGGCGGCTCGTTCTCGTCGCCTGAATAGTAAAGCGCGCGCTGGCGGATCAGATCGATCACACCAGCGAACTTGTCCTCGGCGCCGATCGGCAGCTGCACCGGCACCGGGCGGGCGCCCAGGCGCTCGCGGATCTCGTTCACCGCCGACGCGAAGTCGGCGCCCGCGCGGTCCATCTTGTTGATGAACGCGATGCGCGGAACGTGAAACTTGTCGGCTTGCCGCCAGACCGTCTCCGACTGCGGCTCGACGCCCGACACGCCGTCGAACACGACGACCGCGCCATCCAGCACGCGCAGCGATCGCTCGACCTCGATCGTGAAGTCGACGTGCCCGGGCGTGTCGATCAGGTGGATGTCGTGGTTGCGCCAGGCGAAGCTGGTCGCCGCCGCGGTGATGGTGATGCCGCGCTCGCGCTCCTGCGGCATCCAGTCCATCGTCGCCTCACCCTCGTGGACCTCGCCGATCTTGTGAATGCGCCCCGAATGGAAAAGGAACCGCTCCGTGACCGTGGTCTTGCCGGCATCGATGTGCGCAACGATGCCGATGTTGCGCACGCGTGCCATCTTGTTCGGCTTGGGCGGTGCGGCAGATTTGTCGGGGGATGCCAAGGGACGCTCCGGGGCGGTGCAGTATACGCGCGGCCGCTGCGGGGACGTACTTGTAGTCGCATGTAGTATTGGAGTTTTTTCGACGCCGTCGTCCTACATTGTAGTTGCCGTGCTCATTCGGTACCGGATACTTTGGGATGCATGTCACGGAGGCCCCCCATGCGGAAATTGACCCTGGCGACCTCGATCGCGACTCTCCTGCTGGTCGGTTCCTCGACTAGCTTCGCCCGAGGCGGCAAGAAGGAAGCAGGCGACGCCAACACGGCGATGCCTGCGTCAATGAGCCAGCAGTTCGAGTGGGAGAACAAGGTCGTTGGCCCGAAAGAGGGGCTGGATCACAAGAAGGTCGCCGCGACCCGCGAGCAGGGCGTGCGCGAGGAAGAAGAGCGCAAGAAGCAGGCGCCCGTGAAGCAGAAGAAGGTCGTCGCCGATCCGGCGACCGCCACGCTGCCCACGATGGACATCGAGAAGCCTGCCGCGCCGACCGAGAAGAAGCAGAAGAAGGTCGCCGTGCAGGCGCCGCACCAGAAGGACGCGCTCGACAACCTGCTCGATGAGCAGGGCGTGAAGCCGAACCGCCCGTCGGGCGGCAGCACCGGCCTCGACAGCGTGCTCGCGTCGGACGACAAGGGATCGAAGGGTAAGAAGACCGCCTCCGCGAAGAAGACGCGCCACGGGCGAAATTAAGATGGGAACCCTGGGAGGGTTCCCAAACCCTCCCGCGATGGTACGCGGCGAGCAAAGCTCGCCGACTCCCCACGCGAATTAACCGGGCGCGCGGTGAGCGGGAGCGCCGACGGCGCCGGGCAAGCGGCTGACGCCGGCCCGGCTTTGCCGTTGGTGGCGCAGGAACAGGCGTTGCGCGATTTCGATCGCGCTGCGCGACGCACGCGGTTGCACCTGATGGCGGAACGGCGGCGCGCCGCCACCCGGACGCGGTCGGCCGTCGCGTACCTGGACCTCATCATCGGCGCGTCACTGCTGATTCCGCTGGGGCTCGTGGTCGTCGTGTCGTCGATCCTGATGCTCGCCGGCGTCGAGCGCTACGACCCGCTGATCTGGCTGGTGTGGGCGATCTTCGGCGTCGGCGTCGCCGTCCTGCGTGCGGTCCGGCGGCGTGCGGCGCGCCGAAAGCTGGCGATCTCCGACGCGCTCGATCGCCTGGCCGCGGGCCTGGACGCGCGGCGGCTTCCCGGCTTCGACGACGCCGTCGCGTGGATGAACCGGTACTGGCCGGCGTCCCACGAACAGAACGATCTGTTTCGGGGCGCGGCCCAGGGCGCGCTCGCCGGGACGCTGCGCGGCTACCCGGTGCTGGTGGACGTCGAGCCCGACGGTTACGCCAGCGACGATTCGAACATCGATCCCCGCGTGCTGCTGTACGTCGCCGCGCTGGCGCCAGCGAGCCCGCCCGCAGGCGACGACGAGGTCGCGTCGCTGTCCGCGGCGATTCGCACCGCCGGCTTCGAGCCCGAGCTGCTCCCCGACGCCGGCTGGCGCGCGCGCGCCGACGAGCCGACCGTCACGCGGCTGCGGCGCGCGCCGGCCGGCCTCGCAGATCTCGCGCCGGTGGTGCGCGATCTGGTGCGTCTGGCCGAGGCATGCGGCGCGGCGCCGGCGCCCGCGGCCTGATCGCCGCCTGCGTGGGATACTTGGTCCCGTGCGCTGGATTTCGCTCGGGGTACTGGTCGCGGCGGGCGTCGTGCTCGCGCTGTTGTGGGGAGACGTCCCCGATCGCTGGGTCACCCACTGGGGCGTGCACGGGCAGCCGAACGGATGGGCGACGAAGAGCGTCGCCGCCGCGGCGCTGCCGCTCGCTATCGGATTCGTGATTTGGCTGCTCCTCGAAGCCACGGCCGCCTGGATCGCTCGGGCCGGGCGCGCAAAGGCCGTCC
>DATMZL010000441.1:0-5706 GCA_035607075.1 Polyangia bacterium | reverse complement strand
GTCCGAACGGGCTGTTCTTCGGCGACGGAACAGGCTGTTCGAAGACCTGCACCAAGGAGCCGACCTGCCGAGATGCGTCCGGGAAGACGCAGGCCTGCGCGATCACTTGCGGCAACGGCAGCATCGAGGCCGGCGAGCAATGCGACGACGGCAACACCGCCGCGGGCGACGGCTGCTCGTCAACCTGCACGGTCGAGGGCGGCTTCTCCTGCGCGCCCGCCGCGCAGGACGACACGTCACCGTGCACGCAGCCGGGCAACGCCGGGCAGTGCCGCCAGTTGCCGATCGTCTACCGCGACTTCAAGAACGAGAGCGTCAGCGGCGGCCACCCCGACTTCTTCTACCTGGGCGCCACGGTCTCGGGCGTACCGAACATCAGCGGCGTGCAGGGACAGGCGGGCGCGATCGCGTTCAACAAGCGCTACTGCGTTCCGAACGCGAGCGGTCCGGCCAAGAAGAACGATTCGACGAGCCGCTGCTGGGATCTCGCGCAAGCGAACCTCGGCTCCAGCGGCAAGCCGGTGTTCAACATGTCACGCACCGGCGCCGGCGGTAACCCGCTGTTCTGCGACTGCCAGTTCATCGACTGGAGCAGCGACACGACCGGCGGCCACGTCCCGGGCTACACGACCGCGCAGAGCCCGACGCTCGGCCTCACTTACACCGACGGCGCCGCCGGCCACCCGATGTATCGCGGGCCGGCGCCGATCGTGTCCAGCGCGACGACGTTCGCCCAGTGGTGGACCGACGGCACGTGGTCGAACGCGCGCGTCGTCGGCACGCTGGAGCTGGCGTCGATCGGCGCCGGTCAGTACCGCTACGCGAGCCAGGTTAATTCGGTGCTGGGCGGGTTCTATCCGCTGGATCCCGCGCCGTTCACGATCTACGGCATGGCGACCGGCGCGCCGGGCACCGCGCGCACGGTCAACAGCGAGGGCATGCTCTGCGACCTGTGGCCTTACTGGTACAGCTCGACGGCGTTCGGCGCGGGCAGCGGCTGCAAGGCCGACCAGTTCCTGGTGCCGCCCAGCCTGATTCCTCCCGACACCGTGGGCACCTGTCCAGGCGGCATGAACTGCACCGGCAAGTGGTACCCGAGCGTCCAGGGCTGGTTCCACGACTCGTGGTTCACCGACGAGATCCGCCACCTGTTCACGTTCCAGGGTCAGCCGTTCAGCGTGCAGTTCAACGGCGACGACGACATGTTCATCTTCATCAACGGCGTGCTGGTGGTCGACCTGGGCGGCGTCCACCAGCGCATTCCGGGCCGCGTCGACGTCAACGCGACGGGGATGGCGTCGATCGTCGAGGGCGGCTCGCTCGACGCGAGCGGCACCAGCCTCCTGCCCTGCCCCTCCGCCGATCCGTACACCGGGCTGACCATGAACGACACGACGAACATGGACGGCAACCTCCACAGCAATTGCACCACCGCCAACTGCGACTGCCGGGCCCGCGTCGTCAACCTCGGCCTGCAGGCCGGTCGCACGTACGAGATCGCGATCTTCGGCGCCGATCGGCATCCGAGCGAATCGAACTATCAGCTGACGATGACGGGCCTGCAGACCAGCCGATCGAATTGCTCGCCTCAGTGCGGTGACGGCGTGCGGACCGGCGCCGAGCAGTGCGACTGCGGCAGCACGACGCCGTCGTCCGACCCGTCCTGCAAGGGCAAGAACAACGACGGTTCGTACGGCGGCTGCACAACGTCGTGCACGTTCGCCCCGTACTGCGGCGACGGGGTCGTCGACGTCGCCAACGGCGAGCAGTGCGACCTCGGCAGCAAGATGAACGTCGCGACCTACGGCAACATGTCCGGCTGTGCCCCCGGTTGCCGGTTCCCGCACTTCTGCGGCGACGGACTGCTGGACGAGGCGGAGGGCGAACAATGCGACTTTGGCATCAACAACGGCATGACGAACGTGCCGTGTTTCCCCGAGTGCCGCATCCCCTCGCTCGGGGCGCCCTGAACCGCTCGGCGGCCCGATCTGTCAGGGTTGCCCGTTGCAGACTCGGCGGGCGTGCCGACGCGCGATCAAGATGTTCACGATCGGGATCGCGGTGACCATCGCGATGGCGGCAGCGATGGAGCGCCAGCTCGGGCCCCACACGGCGAACGGGGCCGCGCACGGGATCGCGATCAACCAGGCATAGTGGTCGATGCCGCGCGGCGGAACGGAGCGGGCGATGCGGGATGCGAGCGCGTCGACGACGGTGGGCGGCGGCGGCGAGATTTCCGCCGGCAAGCTGACGTCGATCGGCGGCGCAGTCGTGGCCTTGTCCGCGTTGTCGTAGTCCATCAGGCGAACGCGCGCGACCGTCCAGAGATCGCCGGGCAGGCGGCGGCCGGTCCACATCGATTCACCGCCGGGCTCGAACATCACCCATTCGTCGCGGAAGCGGATGCGCAGCGACCCGTCATCGAATTCGATCTCGTCGATAGCTTCGGGCGGCCACACGGGAAAGCCCCAGAAACGTAGGTTCGACGCGATCGTTCGAACAAACGGCGCCGGCGTCCAGGTCGCACCGCGGTCTCGCGTAACGATCACGAACGCTTGCGTCGACTCGCCGTTCGGTCCGCGAACCTCCAGCTGCACCGAGTACGCGATCGCGGCGTTGTCGCCGGCGACGCCCTGCGCGGTGGCGTGATACCGAGGCGCGTCCACGACTTACGATAACGCCGCGCAATCGACGTTGACAAACGACGAAGCGGCGCGCACCTTCAACGCTCTCATGTCCTCCTGCCTGCGCCTTCTCGAATTTACTCACCTCGGCGGCTCGATCGAGCCGTCGTGGCGGAGCCTGCGCGCGGCAGTGCGGTTGACGACGAGCTGACCCTGGTCTGAACAGGACGAAGCATCAACGACCCCTCCGGGCGCGAGCCCCGAGGGGTTTCGTTTTTCTACGTCCGTGTTCGTGCACCAGGAGTTGGCCATGTCTCGTTCATATTCGCTCACCCAGATCCGCAACATCGGCATCATTGTCCATATCGACGTCGGCAAGACGACGACGACCGAGCGCGTGCTGTTTTACGCCGGCCGTATCCACAAGATCGGCGACATCGACGACGGTAACATCGTGATGGATTGGATGCCCGAGGAACGCAAGCGCGGCATCACGATCACGTCGGCGGCGACCTATTGCCGCTGGCGCGATTGCCAGATCAACATCATCGACACGCCGGGGCACATCGACTTCACCGCCGAGGTGAACCGATCGCTGCGCGTGCTCGACGGCGCCGTGGTGGTGCTCGACGGCTCGCAGGGCGTCGAACCCCAGTCGGAGACCAACTGGCGGCTCGCGGACCAGTACCGCGTGCCACGGGTGATCTTCGCCAACAAGATGGACAAGGTCGGCGCGGACTTCTACGCGTGTGTACAGTCGGTCCACGACAAGCTCGGCGTCAAAGCCGTGCCCGTCCAGCTGCCCATCGGCGCGGAATCCTCGTTCGTGGGGGTGGTCGACCTCGTCCACCTTCGTGCCTACGTCTGGAAAGGCGACGAGCTCGGCGCGCGCTTCGACGTCGTGGCGATCCCCGCGGAGCTGGAGGCGAAAGCCCGCCAGTACCGCGAAGCCATGATCGAAGCGCTCGCCGATCACGACGATGGCGTGGCGCGAAAGTTCCTCGACGGGGCGGAAATCTCCGTCGAGGAGATCAAGACAGCGATGCGCAAGGCGACCATCAGCGGCGGATTCTTCCCGATGCTGTGTGGCTCGTCGGCCAAGTACAAAGGAGTGCAGCCCATGCTGGACGCCGTGTGTGACTACCTACCTTCACCAGCGGATCTGCCCGCAATCCGGGGCCGCGATCCGGACGCCGAGCGAGAAGTCGTTCGCGAGGCGGCCGACGCTCAGCCCTTCTGCGCGTTGATCTTCAAGGTGCAGGTCGACCCGCACGTCGGCAAGCTGACCTACTTCCGGATCTATTCCGGTCACATCACCGCGGGCACCCAGGTCTGGAACGCCAACCGGGGCACCCGCGAACGTCTGGGACGAATCCTGCGCATGCATGCAAACAAGCGCGAGGAGGTGGCGGAGCTCCACGCCGGCGACATCGCCGCCGGCGTCGGTCTGCGCCAGGTGACAACGGGGGAAACCCTCTGCGCTGAAGGTGCGCCCATCATGCTCGAGTCGATGCGCTTCCCGGAGCCTGTCATCTCCGCGGCCATCGAACCGAAACAGAACGCCGATCTGGAGAAGATGGCCGAGACTCTGGGCCGGATCGCCGAGGAGGATCCAACCCTCCGCGTGCGAACCGATCCCGAGACAAGTCAGACCATCATCGCCGGCATGGGCGAGCTGCATCTCGAGATCGTCGTTGAGCGCATGAAGAGCGCGTTCAAGGTGGATACGCGCCTCGGCAGGCCCGAGGTCGCGTACCGCGAGACCATCCGCAAGACAGTCGAAAGTGAGGGCAAGTACATCAAGCAGCCCGGAGGCAGCGGGCAATATGGACACGTCTGGCTGCGGCTGGAGCCGTTGCCGTCTGGCGGGGGCTTCGAGTTCGTCGACGCCACTAAGGGCGGGAGTGTGCCGAGACAGTTCGTCCCGGCGGTGGAGAAGGGTCTGCGCGAAGCGCTGCAAACTGGCGTCCGCGCGGGCTACCCGGTTGTCGACCTTCGCGCGACCTTGTTCGACGGCAGCTTCCACACCAAGGATTCGAGCGAGCTCGCGTTCAAGATCGCAGCCTCGCTCGCGTTCAAGGAGGGGGCGCGTCGGGCGGAGCCCGTGGTGCTCGAGCCGATCATGCGCATCCGCGTCGTCACGCCCACCGAGTATATCGGTGACGTGATCGGCGATCTCATGCGCCGCCGCGGCAAGATCGTCAGCCAGGACGCGAACGGAAACGCGACCGCGATCCACGGGCACGCTCCGCTCGCGGAGATGTTCGGTTACGTGGCGCGGCTGCGCTCCCTGACCCAGGGGCGCGCGAGCTACACCATGGAGCCGAGTCACTACGAGGAGGCGCCCCCGGCCATCGGCGAGCAGATCGCCGTCCGGCGAAGCGCCGCCGCCGCCTCGCGCTGATAACGGAAACCGAAAGCAGCGCCGTCCGCCCCAAACCGGGGTTGGGCGGCGCTGCGGTCGTCAGCGGCGCTGCGTCGTCGTTTCGTGCGCCACGCAGCCGCAGCACCACGGGTCGAACGGTTTCAGTTTCCGGTTCTCTACCGTGAAGACCTGCCGCCTGAAGCCCTTGTCGAAGGCCGCAAACACGAGAACCTCGGGATGGTGGTTCCCGTCCAGGTCGAAGACGGCGCCGACCTGACCGAGATCCCAATCCTGCGCGACGATCACCCACGGGCCTTTCGCGGCCCACCTGACGATCAGGCCGTTGAAGCAGGATCCGGGTTTCGACGTGCATCGAACGTCGACCGCGAGGACGATGTCCCTGGCACCGTCGCCGTCCAGGTCTGACTCGAAGCGCTGGAGAACGTCGAGGTCGCCGCGCGCGCGTCGTTCCACCAGGCGATGCACCTCCCTGTACTCAGCAGCCGGGACGGCGATCGGGAGGTTGTCCGGAGGGCGGTGCGAGACGCGCGCGATCGACGCGGCGGCTGCGACGGGCCACACCGCGTATGAAAAGTTGTACGGCCCGCCCGACAGCTCGAGACCGTCGCGGGGAGCGCCGTCTCCGCCCGGGCACGTCGCGATCACGCGCTCCGACGCCGTCGCGACCTGACCCGAGTCCAGCGCGACCTGCGCCTT
>DATMZL010000615.1:0-4182 GCA_035607075.1 Polyangia bacterium | reverse complement strand
AACCTCTCCCGCTTGCGCGGGGAGGGGATCGGATGCGCTCGTTAGAGGGTCAGTACGCCGGTGCGGATCAAGTAGGCCAGGCGTTCCCGCTGGTCCTTGTCGAGCAGAGCGTGCAGGCGCCCGAGGGCGTTCGTCACCGCGTCGCGCAAACGCTCGGCGGTGGCGACCCGCGCGCCGGCAGCCTCCTTGGCCTTCGCGTCGTCGAACGTGTCGCCCGCGACCGCGTCGGCAAACGCGGACAGCGACCGGCGCCGATCGACCTCGGCTTGCGCGCGTTCGGTCTTCAGCTCGTCGAGGATCCGTGCGAGCTCACCGACCTGACGCTCGTCGAGCTCGAGCTTGTAGGCCAGGAAGCGCAACGGACGCCGGACGCCAAAAGCGCCGCCGCCGAAGCCCTCCGAATCGCCGTCCTCCGCCCCGCCACCGCCGTGCCCGCCGCGGCCGTAACCGCCTGCCCATTGACGGGCGCCCCAACCGGGCCCGCAACCCCCGCCACCTTCGTCGCCACAACCTTGGCGCGCACGCCACCATGACACCATTGCTGGATGCATCTTCGTTTCTCCTTTCGCCGAGGCCTTCAGCTCCCGGCGGGTTTCCCGTGGGCGATATGCCTCACGGGGTTGTTGCGAAGCCAAGTCTAAGCCCGACATTCTGATCGTCAAACGGGAGCGCCGTCGACGGTGGTAAAAACCTCGGCCATGCCCCGCTACTGGCTGATGAAGTCCGAACCCGGCGTGTTTTCGATCGACGATCTGGCGCGCGCCAAGGAAGGGACTACACGTTGGGACGGGGTGCGCAACTACCAGGCCCGCAACATGCTGCGCAGCGAGATCGCCGTCGGCGACGGCGTGCTCTTCTATCATTCCAGCGCCGAGCCGCCGGCCGTCGCGGGGACGGCTGTCGTCGTCCGCGCGGGCTACCCGGATCCGACGCAGTTCGATCCGCGCGACAAGCACTACGATCGCGAGAGCCTGCGCGACGATCCGCGCTGGTACGCCGTCGACGTGAAGTTCGAGAGCAAGTTCGCCCGCGAGGTCTCGCTGACCGAGCTGCGCGGCGCGCGCCCGCTCGCCGACATGGAGCTGCTCCGGCGCGGAAACCGGCTGTCCGTGCAGCGCGTGACGCCCAGGCAGTGGAAGCAAATTCTCAAAATGGGGGCGAAGGCATGACGACGCCGGGGCCACGCACGCACGGTATTCATCACGTCGCGATTCAGGTGCGCGACCTGACGGCGATGGAGGCGTTCTACGGCGGCGTACTCGGCCTGCCGGTACTGCGGCGCTGGCAGGGCGAGGACGGCGAACGTTCGATCTGGTTCGACCTGCACGACGGCGGCTTCCTGGCCGTCGAGCGCGTCACGGGCCCACTCCACCCGCGCGATGGCTGGAACACCGACGAGATCGGCATTCATCTTGTCGCCCTCGCGATCAAGCGGGAGGAGCGCGACACATGGGAAGCGCACCTCACGGCGGCCGGCCACGAGATCGTTCACCACACCGACTACACGATCTACGTGCGCGACCCCGAGGGCAACCGCGTCGGCCTGTCGCACTGGCCGGAGAGCGACGGTCCCGCGCCCTGATCAGCGGCCGGGCAGGCGCGGTACGCCGCCGTCGTCGCCTTCGAGCTGGCGCTTCTTGTCCGCCTCGCCCAGCGTCTTCGCGGCCTGCTGGCTGGCGGCCAGCGCGACCGCGCTTTGCATCATCGCCTGGATCTGGGCGGGCGTCGCACCAGCGCCGCCACCCCCGCCCCCCGCGCTGCTGAAATCCATCGGCAGCGGAAACACGATCGTCGAGGACGCTTCGCCCGAAACCTCGACCAGCGTCTGGTAGAGGCGCAGCTGCAGCGCGCCCGGGTGCGCCGCGATCATCTCGGCCGCCTGCGCCAGCTTGGACGCGGCCTGCACCTCGCCCTCGGCGGCGATCACCTTCGCGCGCCGCTCGCGCTCCGCCTCAGCCTGCCGCGCCATCGCGCGCTGCATCTCCTTCGGCAGCTGGATGTCCTTGATCTCGACCGCCGAGATCTCGACGCCCCACTGCTCGGTGCGCGTGTCGAGGATGCTGCGGACCTCGCCGTTGATGGCGTCCCGGTGGGCGAGGATGTCGTCGAGGTCCATCTTGCCCAGCACGGCCCGCAGCGTGGTCGACGCCAGCTGAAGCGTCGCGGGCAGGAAGTCCTCGACCTCGAGCACGGCGTGCGCCGGCGACGCCACCGACGCGTAGACGACCGCGTCCACGCTGATCGAGATGTTGTCGTGCGTGATGATCTCCTGCGGCGCGATCTGGATGGCGCGCGTGCGCGTATCGACCACGCGCATGCGGTCGATGCCGAACGGCAGCAGCAGGTTGAACCCCGGGGTCGCGAGCTGCTTGCGCGCCCGCCCGAACCGGAACACGACCGCCCGCTCGTACTCCTGCAAAACCCGGACGCCGGTCAGCAGAAACATCACGCCGCCAGCGACCGCCGCTCCGACCAGAAGAGTCAGCATGGCCGGAATCTACCACCCGACCCGCGTGGGTGCCGCTCAGCCGCGCTCAACGAGCGGACAGACCGTAGAGCTCGCGGCCGCGCCGGCCGCCGAAGTAGAACAGCAACAGCAGGCACCAGCCGACCCCGGCGGCGGCGAGCAATGCGGCCGCCGTGTACAGCGCCGCGGTCAGCTCGGCCTGCGTCCGCCCCGCGCCCTCGCCCGCTGCGCTCATGATCTCGGCGAGCAACCCGCCGCCCACCGCGACCGTTTCTTTCGCTATGTGCATCTTCAGCGGCAGCTCCGCGAGCTGATAGACGATGCCGAACACCGCGGTCAGCAGCGCCAGCCGCCGGCCGTTACGGTCGCGTGACAGGACCGCCGCGACCGCGTACAGCGTGAACAGACCGAACGCGATCGACGCGATCGAATCCACGCGCAGCGCCACGCGGTGGCGGTCGACGACGCTGTCGAGAATCGGCTCGAGCTTGCGCGCCGCCTCTTCCGCCGCCGGTGGGCGCGGGACGTTCCGCAACGCATTTCGCGCGCCCGGATCGCGAATCGCGAGCAGGCCGCCCACCAAAGTCATGCCCCCGGACAGCAGCATCGTCGCCGCGAGCACGACCATCCACACGGGACGGTGGGTCGGGGGTTGGGCGCGCAGCATCGCCGCGCAGCCTACCCCATCTGGACGTGACAAACGGGCCGGCTTGGCACAAAGTCATCGGCCGCATGCATCAACTCTTAGACCTGTTCCACAAGATTTATGACGTCCAGGGGATCGTCCAGATCGGCGGCCTCGCGCTGATCGCGGCGATCATCTTTGCCGAGACCGGCCTCATGGTCGGCTTCTTCCTGCCCGGCGACTCCCTGCTCGTGACTGCGGGCATTTACTGCACCAGCGCGAATCCCAAGGCGGAGCCGCTGTTCAACATCGTGACGCTCAACTTGGTCGTCATGATCGCGGCGATCGTCGGCGACACGCTCGGATACTGGATCGGCGCCAAAGCCGGACCGAAGATCTTCACGCGCGAAAAGTCGCTGTTCTTCTCGCGCAAGCACCTGATGCGCACCAAGGAGTTCTACGAACGCCACGGCGGCAAGACGATCATCATGGCGCGCTTCGTCCCGATCATCCGCACCTTCGCCCCGGTCGTCGCCGGCGTCGGCAAGATGAGCTACCGCAAGTTCATCAGCTACAACGTCTTCGGCGGCATCGGCTGGTCGCTCAGCATGACGCTGCTCGGTTTCGGGCTCGCCCAGATCCGACCCCAGATCTCGAAAGAGATCGACAAGGTCATCATCGTGATCATCGCGGTGTCACTGATGCCGATGGTCATCAGCTGGCTCGCCAACCGGAACAAGAAGGTCCCGCCCACGGTCGCCGTTTGACGATGGCGAAAGCGAAGCCACCCGCTCCCGAAAAACCTCGCGCCGTCCCGAAGGCCGCCTTCCCCAAGAAGGCACAGCCACCGACGCACGCCGAATTCGCAGCGAGCCTGCCCGCCGCCGTCGGCAAGCGCTTCGAGGTGCTACGCACGTTCCTGAAGAAACACGGCGCCACCGAAGATCTCTTCTTCTACGGCCGCCAAACAGGCTGGGGCTACCGCCACATGAAGGGCGAGCAGTCGTTGTGCTCGATCGTTTTGAACGCAGGCCGTCTGGTCGGCATCGTCGCGCTCGACGCCGCGGTTCAATCGGCGATCGCCTGGAGC
>DATMZL010000858.1:0-3813 GCA_035607075.1 Polyangia bacterium | reverse complement strand
CAGTTCGAGCACACCGTGCTCGTCACGCGAGACGGCTGCGAGATCCTGACGGCCTGATTACTCGGCCAGCAATCGGGCGAAGCCGCTGGCCACGCGCGCGAGGACGTCGGTCCCCGGGGCGGGCTCTTTCACGGCGCACGCATGAAGCTTCGCGCCTGCGATCGAGAACGTCGTGACCGCGAGGGCCGCGCGCGGCGGTTGAAGCTCGCCGTCGTCATCGTCGAGAGCGCGGCACCGTGGATCGGCGAGCATCGGCAGCCGCGCGGCGAGCTCGTCATGGTTGCCGTCGCCGCCCGAATGGGCCACGCAGAACCCGAGCTCGTCGGACACCACGATGGCGGCGAGCCCTTCCTCTTCCCGGCAAGCGTCCAGCTGCAACCGCAACGCATCGGCCAGGCACCCACTGCGACGGCGGCGTCGCTCGGACAATCGGCCTTTTTTCATAATGTAGGCAATGTAGGACATTGTGGGTCGAGGCGCAAAAAACCTTCAATCTGCGTGGGGAGCAAACAGATCGACCGGCGACCAATCAGCCGCGCCCTCCGAATTCGCTCAGAAAATCTCTCGTCGCATTTTGTTCTACGACGGTCGCCAGCGTCGGCGCACGAATCGCGGTTCGCGCGCCTCGCGCGCTCTCTACGGCTGTCGGCGGCGCCGGCGGCGGCCGACGAGGACCAAGGTCATGAGGGCGACCAAGAGCGCGCTTTCGCGATCGCCAGACCTTGCGACCGTGCAACCGCCGGTGGCTTCTCCGGGCGCCGCGCCGGGTCCGGTGCCCGCGGTTCCGGGGCCGCCTCCCGTCGTGCCCGCGCCGCCCGAGACACCCGCGCTGCCGGTCGTCGCGACACTGCCGCCGCTGCCGGAAGTTCCGGCGCTGCCGGTCGCGCCGACGTTGCCCGCGCCGCCGCTCGCGCCGCCTCGACCGGTCGCCCCGCCAGCGCCGCTCGCGCCGGCGGCGCCGCTCTTGCCGCCGGCACCGCTCGTTCCCGCGCCGCCGTCGGTCGTCGTGCTGGCGTCGCCGGTCGGTACGCCGGCGTCGCCACCCGTTCCGTCATTGGCCGCGACGTGGAGGAAGCAAGCGGCGCAGCTCATCATGTACTTCGACCTGGCGGCGACGTTCTGCTGAACGACAGACATCGAGGTGTCCGCGTTGACCACGTCGATGACGCCGACGTGTCCGGTGGTGGCGTCGGCGCCACACGATCCGGGCGCCAGCACGATCAGGTCGCCGTGCACCGGCGTCGTCGCCTTGACGAGGCCGCTCGGCAGCGTGGCGTCGCACCAAACGCCGGCGTTCCCGTTCGGCACGGAGGTGACGTTCCACTTGAAATAGAGGTAGCGGTGGGCGAGCTCCGTGCACTGGTAGCCGCCGCTGCCCTGGGTGCGGACCCACCCGGTGCCGCCCGACGTGGTGGCGGTGTCGGTGCCGTTGTTCGAATACACGGCGCCCGTCATCGACCCTGCGCACTGCCCGTAGGCGGGGATTCCGTCGATGAAGCGGTTGCTCGGGACGGTCTCGCCGCAGATGTCGGCCGCGCGGGCCGCCGCCGGCGCGGCGAGCGCCACGGCAAACCCGACGACGGTCCGTATCAAACGCACGCGATTCATGCGCGACCTAAGACCAAGGTAACACGGCCGTGACCCATCGCGTGCCGGAGCGGACAACTCGAAACGGCGCGCCTACGCCCCGAGCGGCGCGGGCTGCGCGCCTGCGGACGGCGGCTCGCGGAGGCTGACGTACTGGAGGGTCCGCTCGATGTCGGCGTGGCCGAGGACTTCGCGGAGCCGCCAGGCGGGCGCGCCGCCCAGGGCGGCCAGCGAGGCGAACGTGTGGCGGCCGTAATCGTAGAAATCGCCGGGCGGAAGGCCGGTCGCCCTGAACGCGCGCGCCAGCGCCGCGCGGATCGACTTCTCGCCCAGGTGTGTCCCGCGGTACGCGCCCCGCGTCCCGTTCTTTTTCTTGCGGCGCAGAGGGGGACAGACGAGCGCGTTGTCCGCGCGGGGGACGGGCTTGATGGCGGCGAGGTGCTTGGCCAGCACCTCCACGATCGGCACCGTCCGTGGGACAGCGGATCTCGTCGGTGTGTCGTCGCCCGAAGCGATCTGCTTCCACACCCTGATCTGGCGGCTCTCCAGATCGATGTCGCCCCAGGTCAGCGCGACGGCCTCGGCGGGGCGCAGCCCGGCGCGGGCAGACAGCAGGTACGCGGTCTTGACCGGCCCGTCCAGCGCCGCTGCGAGCTTCATGACCTCGTCCCAGCTCTTGAGCCGGGGTCGGTCGGTGTTGTGATACTCCACGTTCACGCGCCTGCCGACGTTAAGGACGACGGCGGCCGGGTCAAGATCCGGGCGGCGCTGGACTCCGGAGCGCGACGGCAGCAACGGCCACGGTCGCCGCTTGCGGTACGAGCGTGAGCAGCGCGAGAGCGCGCGGACCCAGCGGCCAGTCGAGTGGCCAGTAGATGCTGAGGGCCAACCAGGCGCCGAGCGTCCACAGCAACGTCTTTACCGTCGGAGGTTGTCGCGCCGCGAGCAGCGTCACCAGCCACACGGGGGGACACGCGGCGTAGGCCTGGGGAAGGAAGGGACTGCGCAACGTGGACAGGATCAGGATGGCCAGCCACAGCGCCGGCTTGTCCTCGTCGCTCCAGGGACGGCGGCTGACCGTCACGACGACGACAAGCACGACGAGCGTGTAAATCCAGCCGACGATCTTCGATGCCCCGAACGACAGACCGTCGAGGCCGAGCACCTTGAGCTTGAACACCAGGCCGGGGATCGAGAAGTTGATCGCGATGGCGCTCGGGTTGCGGAAGGCGGGGAAGGCCTCTCCACCGAGGAGGCCGGGCAGGTGGTTCGCGAAACCGACGTACTGACGGCCGCCCACGACCACGAGTGAGAGCACCACCAGCAGCGCGCCCATCGCCGCTGTCCACGCGACCGCTCGGAACTGACGACGGACGATCAGAGTGACGAGCAGCAGGCCCGGGAACAGCTTGCTGACGATCGCGAATGCGAGCAACGCCCCGCCGGCGGCGAAGCGGCGCCGCTCGAACAGCAGCATGGCCAGCATCGCGAGTGCGACGATCAAGAACTGGACGTTGCCTTTCTGCAGGGCGCTCAGCGTCGGTGGCGAGATCCAGACCAGCGGCGCCAGCAAGAGCGCGCGCTTGGCGGCGGGCGGCGGGAGAGCGCGGGCCACGCGCACCATCACAAGCGCCACCCCGACGGCGTTGAGGACGAACCAGAGCAGGCGAAAGGCTGGGAACCCAGGGAGCACCGCGTGTAGCGCCAGCGGAAACAGCAGGAACGGAGGCGGGTACTCGTAGACGTCGATGCCGAAGCGGCCGAGCATCCGGGGTTTACGGACGCCCTTGCCGTCGTCGTTGGGCGCCGTGTAGAGCTCGTCACGGTAGACGCTGCGGCCTTCGCGGGCGGCACCGGCGGCCACGAAGTAAGCAGACACGCACGAGTGGCCCACCTCCCAGTTGCTCGAAGGAAAAGCGGAGAAGTTGGGCCGCGCGTCGTCGGCCATGAACACCGTCAAGCGTCCAAGCACCACGAGCGCCGCCAGCGCCGTCACGCAGAAGAGGGCGACGAGCGCGCGCACGGGCGCGGGGGAGGGCACGACGGTGGAACGAATGGTTGTTCCACTTTGTACTCGGTTTCGCGTGCGCGCTTCAACCCTGGCGCGCACGCGCAGGCATCGCGGTCAGGAGGGGTCGATGGCCTGTCCAGGCGTGAGCTGTCCGGGGCCGAAGTGCGTGCCGAGCTGGCCCCAAGCGTTGTCGCCCCAGCAGTAGATGTGATTGT
>DATMZL010001720.1:0-2135 GCA_035607075.1 Polyangia bacterium | reverse complement strand
CATTCGGGCGGCGGCGCCATCGCGAACACCTGATCCTCGCTGAGGTTCGCGAGGCCCGGCGTCACCGGCAGGCTGATGAATACGGCGCATCCGGAAGTCGCCGCCAGAGCGACGACCAACGACGGCAGGAGCAGCTTGCGTGTTTCCATGGCCGCACAGAATAAACCGAATCGCTCGTGCGGACGCGATCGATCAACGTCGCGACGGCGCGGCCGCGCGACTAAGGTGCCGGTGTCAACGCGGCCGCGGCGTAGATCAGCGCGCTGTTCCAGTTGATGGCGACTTCGTTCACGTTGTACATGTCCGCCGAATCCTTCCAGGTCGCCCCGGGCGGCGCCATCGGATCCGCGTCGGGATTCGCGCCACCGACGAGCAGACCCGGCCACGGGTAGGCGATGCCGTCCGCGATCGACGGCCGGTGGTGCGGGTTCATCGGCGGGTGATAACCGACGCCGGTGATCTGCGTGCGGTCGTAGACGTTGCGGCCCAGCAGGTGATCCAGCTGCATCGCGATCGCGTCGCTGTAGCGACCCGCATCGGCCGGGCTCAGCACGGCTGCGGTCCAGAGGTTCATCGCGGTGCGCGCGATCGCGCCGTTCGATCCCCACCAGTAGTTCGCGATCGAGCGGCCGAACGGAGCCTCGTCGGCCCGCATCGCGAGCCGATCGGCGCTGGCCAGCACCGACGCCGTCATCGCGTCGAGCACCGTCTGGTCCCGCCCCGCGCGCGCCGACATGACGTACGTGAACGAACCCATGTTCAAGACGTTGTCGTAGTCGAAGTTGTCGGCGACCGCCTTCGGCGTCTTCGGCGTCCCTTCGAAGTCGGCCAGGAAGGTATCCTCGCCCGTCGTTTCCCACATCTCGGCGGCGGCCCAGGCGCGGTTGTCGGAGTCGCCGCTCTTCGCGTCGTAGCCGCCCGTCGAGAAGTTATCCAGCATCGGCTTGATCACCGCGGGGTTCGCCTTCAGGAAGTCGTACGCCAGGCGCGCGGCCGCGAGGTAGGTGTCCGCGAGCGCGGCGTCGAACGGCCGGTAGATGCGCGCCGCCTGCGCGAACACGGCCGCGAAGTCGGCGCCGGCCGACGTGCTGATGTCCGTGTAGAAGCGCCGCGTCCCGTCCTTTTCGGGCATGACCATTCCCTCGAACATCTCGCCCGTCACCTTGAACGACACAGACCCGTCGGCGCCCTGCGTGGTCAGCAGCCAGTCGAGCTCCCACTTCACCTCGTCGAGAAAGTCGGGCAGCGCACCGCCCTGCTCGGCGATCGGCAGCGACAGTGCGGACAGCGTCGGGCTGAAGCGCTCGTACGCTTGCAACATCATGCCGACGGTGAACGCGCCGTTCGTGACGTACTTGCCGTAGTCGCCGGCGTCGTGCCAGCCGTGCAGGCTGGGCTTGATGGTGTCCATCATGACGCCCGGAAGGAATTTCTGAGACGCGTCCATCTGATGGCAGACGCCGTGGCTCCAGTGCCCGCTGTCCAGATCGATCGTGACCGCGGCGCCGCAGCGCTGGCCGTAGAGACCGATCATCGCCCGCGTCAGCACGTCGCGGAACACAGCGGGCCCGATCTGGAACGGCGCCGACGTCGCCACGGTGCCGTCGCCGGACTTCAGGCTGGGGACCGCGATGTAGTAACTACCGCTCGCCGTCATGGGCGTGAAGTCGGCGATGTACACGGTCGCGCCGGTGGTTCCATCGTTCATCGGGCCCGTCACCGTGCACGTCCAGACGACGCTGTCGTCCGCAGCGGCGCGCACCTCCGCGGTCGTGTCGCTCAGCGTGGTCACGCCGGTGGGCAGAACGATCGTGGCGCGCTTCGCCCGGTCGTTGATGTAACCGATCGTGTCGACGCGAACCGGATGGTTCGTGAACGACCCCGTCATCGGCGGCTTCCACGGCTCGGAGCCGGACGGGAAGATCGAATCGCAACCCGACGCGAGGACGACGACCGCTAGCGAAGTAAATGTAAGGATTGGAAAAAAGCTACGGATACGCGCCAAGGTAAACCTCCAGCAGTGCATCTGACGAAGTGGAGTCAGCTGCCACGCGGCGTGGCTCAAGAATCGTTTCCCGATTCTAACGTGTCCCGCCGTCCCGGTCCCGGGTCAGCCCACCGTACCGTCGGTCGAG
>DATMZL010001184.1:0-5508 GCA_035607075.1 Polyangia bacterium | reverse complement strand
CGGCGCCGCCGCGCTCGGTCGGCGCCAGTCCCGCCCTCGCCTTTCGCGTTCTGTCCGAGCTGATCACGGGAACCGCCAGCTCGCGTCCGAGCGCGGCCGCCAGCGTGCTCTTCCCGCTGCCGATCATGCCGCCGACGGCGAGCAAGAACGGGGCATCGACCGGGACGCCCGAGAACGAGCGCGCCAGCGCGAACTGCCGCCGCGCCTCGGCCTCCTTGCGCTCCCGCACGTGAACCTCCGTCGCCGGATCGGCCGCCACGAACGCGGCGACCTTGCCCCGCACCCAGGCCCGATACGACAGGTAGAAGTCGATGACGCCGTACAGCCCGAAGTCGTCGCTGACCTCGGCGAAGCGCGCCAGGAATCCGACAGCGAGATCGGGCCGGCGGGCAACTTCCAGCTCCATCGCGAGGAAGGCCGCCTCGCCCGCCGCGTCGCCGGCGCGAAAGCGATCGTTGAACTCGATGCAGTCGATCGCGACGACGTCGTCCGGCGGCGGCAGGAAGTAGATGTGCTCCAGCCGCAGATCGCCGTGGCCGTCGCGAATGCGTCCCTCTGCGATCCGCGCGGCGAAGCGATCCCGCCGCCGGTCAAGCGCGGCGAGCTGGTACGTGTGCACGTCATCGAACGTCGGGCGATCGATGACGTCGCCGACGAACGGCTCGACCTGGGCAAAGTTCTCGTCGACGTTACGGTGCAGGACGTCGGGATCGCCGAGGTCGGGCACCGTCGGCGCCGCGCCCAGGAACGCCGCGAGCCGGTCCGCGACCGCGTGCAGGCGCTCGGGGCCCAGCAGACCGCGCGCCAGCAGCGCGGCGGCGCTCGCGTCGTCGGGAAGGCGGCGCATGTGCACGGCCCAGTCGACGACCGCGCCCGTGCCGCCGTTGCCGATCGAATGGCCGCTCCCCGACAGGCGCACGGGCTCGACGCCCAGGTAGATCCCGGGCGCGAGGCGGCGGTTGAGCCTGACCTCTTCCGCGCAGAAGTGCCGCCTGTCCACGGGCGCCCGGAAGTCGAGGAAACCGAAGTCGACCGGACGCTTGACCTTCCAGACGTCGTCGCCGATCAGGAACACCCAGGACGCGTGCGTCGTCTTGAGCGTTACCTTCTGGCGGTCGCTCGCGCCGTAGGCCTGCGGCCGCAGGAGATCCTGCACCACATCGGGCAGCGCATCGGCCATGCGCATCTCTCATGCACGTTCAATTCCACACGGTGCCTTGGTTCCAGGGGTGCGGGCTCTCGAAGCGCAGCCCGACCTGAACCGCCAGCCCGACCATGTAGCCGCCGACCCGATAGTCGGTGCGCGTGTCGCTCATCGCGCCACTGACGTTCGTGACCGTCGTCTGCCGGAGGTCATAGCGGCCGAACATCCAGACGCCGACCTCGCCGACGCTGTGCGCGGGATAGGTCCGCGCCGCGCCCAGCCTGACGCCGGCGAACGGAAGCCACGTCTCGGGCCCCTCCTGGCGCGTAAATGACCTCCCGCCGACGTTGGTGAAGCGGTGGCCGCCCGCTTCGCCGAGCAACTGATACCGGGTGGCGCCGATCTGTGGCTGCCAGCCGAGGAGCGCGCTCAGCGACAGCCGTCCTTCGCCGGCCGTGCCGGGCGACGCGTCGACGGCGCCGCCGATCGCCACCTGCTCGATGTTGCCGAGGCCGGTCGCGCCGACCAACGGCGCCGCGTCGCGAAGCGGACGGCCGGTCTCGCCGTCGGCGACGCTGCGGTCGAACGCGGTTCCCGCCCACGCCGAAAGCGAGATCCCGCGATCGGCCGGCTCTTCCGCGCGGGCAAAAGTAGAAGCCACGCCGACGAACAGCGCCGGGCCCCAGCCGAGCAGCCGTCGCGACGTGGCCACGATGACCTCCTTTCGCTTGCTACGCCGCGCGGGCGTAAGTGCGCTCTTCTTCGAGCGGCGGCGTGCGCGTCGTGAGCGGGCGCGTCACGCTGACCTGCACCGGATCCGCGAACGGCCCGATCAGGTGGACGAACACGGCGACACCCCACGACACGGTCACCACCTTCTCGATCAGCGTCGCCGAGAAGATGAACGGCGACAGCGCGACCCACGCGCCGACGATGGCCGTCCCGATTCGCGCGCGGTTGTCGACGAACGCCGCGAGCGACAGCAACGTGGCGACGATGCCGGCGACGATCGCGTTGGCCGTGTGAAACGGACCCATCGGAAGCATCAACGGCAGGAAGGGCAGCCACGAGGCGATCAAGATCGAGAATGAGCGTGAAAGCATTTTCGAACCTCCTGCCCCCGAGGAGAGCAATTTCGGGTCCAGCACGGCGACGGGTGGCGGCGGCGTGAAATGCGAAACGGGTGCGCCGCGCAGGAATTTCGCGCGCGATGTGCGCGCTTTGCGGCGCGCCATTTCCGCGCCGCGCGGCTACTTCGCGGGAGGCGTGACGTCGACAGCCTTGCCGGCGGCCGCGTCCTGCTGCTTGCGCGCCTTCGCGGCGTCCTGCTGGCGCCTCCGCTCTCGCGCCGCCTCGATTCCCCAGCGCTCGTCATCCGGTTCGAGCTGCACGCTGTGCGGCGCCGCGGCGCGCTGGGCGGCGACCTTTTCCTCCGCCGAGTCCCGCGCTCGCGGCGGAGCGGCAGACGGTTTCTGCGTGGTACCGCAAGCGGCGAACAGCAGCAGCACGCCCGCGATCATCCGAAGGGGAGAAGACACTTTCGAAAACATGATGCCGTCTCCTTTCTGTGCACAACTGACTACGGCGTCAAACCAGCGCGAGCGTGTCCGCGATGATCTGACTTCGCACGACGAAGGTATCCGTGTCGGGCAACAGGCGATCCCGCTCGTGCCCGAGATCCGCGAGAGCGCACGCCATGATCCGCCGCTGCAGCTCGGTCAGCTCGGGCTCGACCGACCCGACCTCGTCGCGCAGCATCGTCACGACCTTTTCCATCGTGAAGCGCTGACCTGCCACTGTCACGGTCTCGAGGTCGCCTAGAAGCTCCCGAACGACGCCGAGTCGCCAGCCGCGCGGCCGCCACTCAGTCACCGCGCGCCGGCCTTCAGTTTCCAGTCTCGCGTGTTGAATCATCGTCCACCTCGCGCGCCGTGAGATTCACGAAGCGTGCCAATCGGTCATCCGGCGATACGACCGCAGCACCACCTGCGGACGCACGGTCGCGAGCAGCAACGCGATGCCGATGAGTGGCGACGGTTGCGTCAACGTCAGCAGCTGGAACAGGAACCCGGCCGCGGTGAACGTTATCAGGTGCCGGCCGACATGGCGTCCCGCCAGGACCAGCGCGCCCGACACCATGAACGCCACGAACAGGATCGCCCAGAGCGCCACCTGGACGCCGTCGCGGACGGGCGACAGCGTGCGCCCTTCGGCGAGCGCCTTGATCCCCTCCATCGTGCGGCGTTCCATGGCGAAGTGCACCGGCTCGAACACGGCGACGTTGAACAAGGCCGCGAACGAGCGCAGCGGTCCGATCGCCCGCCCGCGAAACAGAAGGCGTGACGACACACCGTCGATTTGCTGGACGACGAAGCTCCAGCTCCCAGCCGGCGGCGCCGTCGCGGACGCGCCTAAAGCGCGCGTCGCGAAGCCCAGGGCCCGCCCTGGCTGATACACAGTCAGCACCGCGAATCCGATCCCGCCCGCCTTGCGCGGCGGGTACATCCACATCTTGTCGCCCAGCTTCCACCGCTGCAGCCGCGGGTCCAGCCAATCGACGCTGGGCATCTCGCAACCGAACAAATTCTCCAGGACGTCATAGCTGTAGAACCCGCCCCGGTCCTGGCCCATCTGCGCCAGCCACGGCCAGACATCCCGGGCGGGCGCGCCGATCGTGATCGCCCGCGTCTCGCTCGACGTCGCCGCCGGCACGATCTCGTCGCCAGGCAGCGGCATGCTCACCTCGGCGTCGGTCGCGCCCCAGCGACGGAACCACGGCCGCGCGATCGAGAAATACACAGCGAGCAGCACGCCCAAACAGCCGAGCAGCGCCGCCGCCCGGACCAGCGGATATTCGAGCTCGAGATTCCGCATGCCTCGCAAGGGCAGCAATCGGCGTACCCGGCGCGGTCGGGTGCACGGCGGCGATGCCGCTGGACCGCGCGCAAACATTTCACCGGCGGCGCGCGCGCGCGCAGGGCTTGCAGCGGCGCCGCAAGCGTCACGAGCGAATCTGGCCGTGGCATGCCGCTCGCAATACCGAGTCTTCGTGACGAAAGCGGCGAGCATCGGTGGTTCAGTCGTACTGGCAGCCGCCATCGGGGCGGCGCTGCTCTTGCGTCCCAGGCCCACGGCGCGCGAGGAGCTTCCAGCTTCGGCGGTGATTCCTCCGGCGGTACGCCAGATCGTGAGGACGAAGATGGCGCGTCACGATCACCAGATGCGGGAGTTGCTGACGCGGGTCGTGCTGCTGGACGACGACGGCGTCGCGCGCGTCGGCGGCGAGGTCTTCGACGAACCCGCGCTGGCGCGGCCCCTCGCGGGCGACGAGCTCAACGGCTTGCTGCCCGAGCGTTTCTTCGTGCTCCAGGACGAGCTGAAGGCACGCGCGCGGCGCCTGGTGATCGCCGGCGGGAAGCGCGACCACGACGCGATAGCGGATGAATTCGGCGCGCTCGCGAAGAGTTGCGTCTCCTGTCACCAGGTGTTTCTCAACGGCGATCACGGCGCTGGAGACCTGACGCGAACGGAGGCGCGGCCATGAACCTCGACGACACCTATGTCCGAACCCTGGAGCGATATCCGACGATGTCCGCCGACGAACAGGCGACGGTCGCGGCGCGCTTTGCGCGCACGCGCGATCCGAGCGACGCCGATCGTCTCATGCTGGGCAACCTCAGGCTGGTCGTGAAGATCGCGCGCGAGCTCGGCCCGCATCGTTCGGACCTGATGGATCTCGTCCAGGAAGGGAACGCCGGCCTCATGCACGCGATCCGGCGCTTCGACCCAAGCCGCGGCGTCAAGCTGACGACCTACGCGGCCTGGTGGATCCGCGCCTGCATCATGCGCCACATCATGGCGACGAGCCGGATGGTCAGCATGGCGTCGACCCGCGAAGGGCGGCGTCGCTTCTTCGATCGCACGCTGCCCGGGCCTGACCGATCGCTCGACGCTCCCGTGCGCCGCGACGACGGCGACGATTCGATCCGGGCACGCGTCGATCTGATCGCCGACGACGACGCCAATCGTCCCGACGTCCGGTGCGAGGAAGGCGAGTACAAGCAACGCGTGCACGACGCCTTCGCCGCGTTCCCGCCGACGCTGGACGATCGCGGGCGCGGCATCCTCGAGATGCGCTTGCTGCCCGATAAGCCTGCCCGGCTGGCGGACGTCGGCAAGCGCTTCGCGGTCAGCGGCGAACGGATCCGGCAGCTCGAATTCCGTGTCCGAAGCGACCTGCGCGCGTTCGTCGCGCGCTCGCTGGAAGGCGGAGAGCCCGCCGCGGCCTGAACAAACGAACGTCACGAAAGGAACGATCATGAAACGACTGGTTGTCACGACGGCATTGCTGCTCGGGATGGGGA
>DATMZL010000584.1:0-3337 GCA_035607075.1 Polyangia bacterium | reverse complement strand
ACTTCTGCTTCGTTACGAAGGGACGCTGGCGGTCCTGAAGGCGCCCGCCGGCCAGATCTCCGGCTTCGGCGACTCGCAGTTCACCCTGATCGGACTGCTTGGCGCGTCTCCGCGCTTCGTCGCCGTCGTGATCGGCGGCCTGGTCCTGGACACCGCCAGCCAGCCCGAACTGGGCGCCGGCAAGAAGCAGCTGGTCTTCGGGGCGGGCGCGGCCGTCAAGCCTCTGCGCTGGTGGCTGCCGTACCTGCTGGTGCAGGAGCAGATCTCCGTGGCGGGCGACAGCGCGCGCCCCGACGTCAATCAGCTCGTCGCGCGCGCCGGCAACATCGCCTTCGGACCAGGCTTTGTGTGGCTGAAGCTGGATCTGGACGCGCTCGTCGATTTCGCCGCTGACGCCGGCAGCTTCTTCGGGCGGCTGGAGGCGGGCCGTCTTCTCATCGGCCGCGTGGGCCTGTTCATGCGCGCGGGCACGCAGCTGCTCGGCACGCGCCAGGTCGACTACACGATGGAGGTCGGCATGCGCTACCTGTTCCGGCTAGCCGCCCCCGCGCGAAGCGCGCGGGATCGCGGCTACTGAAAAAACAACAGTCGCACACCGCGCCTGCGGCGCGGAGCGACTGGGCGCCGGCGGTAATCGCTGAGGGTCACAACATGCGCTGCCGCACTTCGGCCAGCAGCGCGTCGATCGGACCGAGCTGGCCGAATCCGAGACGCGGGAACTCGACGTTGATGATCACGTAGCAGGTCAGCGCCAGCGTCCCCGCGAACGCGAGGACGTGGAAGGTGCTGGGCCGCGGCTGCTTCGACATCTCGACGCCCGCGAGGAACGCGCACGCGAACGCGAGGGCGACCAGAAGCGCGAACATCGCGGCAGGGACGTGCGATCGCAGCGCGGCATCGCGCGCCGTCGTCACGTCGATCATCTGGTTGATCGCGGGCAGCGTCACCAGGGCCGGCCGTGTGTCCTGCGTTTCGGTGGCAGCGGCGGAGGCGGCCGCCCAGATCTCCCGCTGCAGATCGGCCGCGTGATCGTGCAGCGCGCGCGCTTCCTCGAAGTGCATCATCTGCGTGAAGAACGCGATGCGCGTCTCGGCGTAGCGCCGGAACAGCTCGCGCAGCGCCGGCTGCGACGGGCCGGGCAGCAGATCCAGCCGCATGTACGCGGTGTCGATCGTGTTCGCCTCCTCGACGATCAGATCGCGCCGGGCCTGGAGCCGCGTCTCGCCGCCCGAGATCGAGAAGGCGATCAGCAAGCCCAGCAGGGCGAACAGCGACGCCTGGATGGCAGCCGTCGACTGGCTGTAGTCGCCGTCGCCGCGGGTGCGCCAGCGCCGCCCCACGTGATGGCCCAGCAGCTGAAAACCAATGCTGCACAGGAAGACCACCATAAGGAAGGACAGGAAGATCGCAGTCGCCACCGACATGCTTCCAAGTTAATGATCGGACGACCTCACGCCATGACGCCGGCCGCCCGCGAGCGCCACCACAAGCGCCTGCTCGATCTGAAGGCAGAGATCCTCGCCGAGGGCGACATCGATCTGGAACCCGGGCGTCAGGACGCGACCGCGGTCGGTAGCGACGAGGACGCGCAGCCGCTTACGGAGATGTCGCAGGCGATCGCATCCAGCCGCAACCGCAATCGATCGGGCGTGCTCGCGCGCGTCGTCGCGGCGCTGGGTCGGCTAGAGGCAGATCCGGACGCGTTCGGGCTGTGCGTCGAGTGCGAGGAACCGATTCCAGACAAGCGGCTGGATCTGATGCCGTACGTCGAGCTCTGCGTCGAGTGCCAGCAGGCGAGCGACGGCCCGCGCCGCCCGGGCGGCCGCCGCCACCTTCGCGACTTCAAGTAGTCGCTCCGGGCCGTGCGCGGTCGGCTGTTACCTGTACGTGAGATCCCGGGACCGGCGGCGAACGAAAACGTGACAACGGCGGTCGCGAAAATGCGCGTTCGTCGCCGCGCCCGCCGGGCACTGCCATTGCAAGGTGCCTTGGCACGATGAAACGCGTGTGGCGGGTACGGGGAATGGCGGTGGTGGGGATGGCGATGGTTCAGCTGGCCGTCGCCGGGTATGGGTGCGGTGGCTCGTCTTCGAGTCCAGACGGTCCGGGAAACGTCGTGACGACAGCGCCCACGCTTGACGTCTCTGGCGGCGCGGCGATGTCGCCGGGCGGGCAGGGGCAGGCGGGCGGCGTCGTTCACCTGCTGGCAACGGGCGACGTCACGATCGATTCGGCGGCGCAGGCGACGGGGTTGTCGGTGCCGGCGGCGCCGACTGACGGGACGACCGTCGACGCGGCCGCACTGGCCGCCGACGTCAGCACGCCCGGAGCCGCGGTCATCGGGGGCAACGTCGCCAGCGGCGGCGGCGAGGCGACGCGTACGATCTCGGCCAACGGCGACCTGTTCGTGACCGGCACGCTGCGCGCCGCCGATCTGGGCAGCGCGCGCCAGGCGCTGGATCTGCGGGCGACCGGCACGATCTATGTGAGCGGTGCGGTGGACGCGAGCGGCGCCGCCGGTTCCGGGCAGGCGGGTGGCGCGCTCCATCTGTCGGCGCAGCAGATCGTCATCACCGGTAAGTTGCTGACCTCGGGCGGCGACGGCGACGCGTCGGGCGGCGCCGCGGGCGCCGTCACGATCGAATCGAAGGGCGACGTCAGCATTTCGGGTCCGATTCTGATTCGCGGCGGCGCCGCCGCCGGCACGAGCGCGGGTGCCGCGCAGGGCGGCGCCGCAGCGACACTCACCATCGACGCGGCGGGCGCCGTCGATCTCGGCACCACGATCGAAGGGCACGGCGGCGCCGCGACCTCGACGGGCGCGGGCGTCGCGGTGGTTGGCGGCGCGGCGGGCGCCGTCCGCATCGGCGAGAAGACGCTGCCGGCGTCGATCATGATCCGGGTGCCGGTGATCGCGGCCGGTGGGGCAGGTGACGCGGCCGCTGGCGCTGGCGGTACCGTCACGTTCGAACCCGAGACAGGCAGCATCGTCGTCAACGGACCGCACGCCCTCGATGTCAGCGGCGGGGACGCCGCCAGCGCGCCCGGCGCGGGCGGGCTCATCAACGGCAGCCCGCGTAAGGATCCCGGTGCGGGCGGCCTGCACGTCACCGGCGAGATCGTCGCGAACGGCGGGTCGGTCACGAAGGGCGGCGGGGGCAACGGCGCCGACGGCGGCCGCGTCGACATCGAGCTGATTCCGACCGACGGCGCCGTCAACATCGATCAATCGGGGAAGATCACGGCCGACGGCGGCAAAGCCGGCGCCGGTCATCGGCATGCTGATGCCCATTTTCAGCGGCGTGTCGGCAGCGGCGGCGCGGCGAACGAACGGGCC
>DATMZL010001707.1:0-3685 GCA_035607075.1 Polyangia bacterium | reverse complement strand
CCTCGTCGCGCGGCAGAGGCTGGCGGCCTACCAGAAGTTCGTGTTCATGAAGTACCTCGACAACCTGATCGCCTGGGCGGACACGCTCTTCCGTCAGGACAGCTTCGAGAGCATCAACCAGGCGACGCAGCTCTACGTGATCGCCGGCGAGCTGCTCGGTCAGCGACCCCAGGACATCGAATCGCTCGCCGTGCCCCGCCGGTTCACATACGCCGAGATCCAGGTGCAGAAGCTGGACGCGTTCTCCAACGCGCTCGCCGACGTCGAATACCTGATCACCAGCAACAAGGACTTCCTCCCGGACGAGCCGCCGCAGCCGGCGTCGGCCGCCATGGCGTCTGTCATACGCCTGGTGAGCAAGGCGGCCATCTTCCAGATCCCGCGCAACGAACGGCTGGATTCGTTCTGGGACACCGTTCAGGACCGGCTGTTCAAGATCCGCAACAGCCTGAACATCGAGGGCGTCAAGCGCACGCTGGCGCTGTTCGAGCCGCCGATCAACCCGGCGCTGCTTGTCGCGGCGGCCGCCGCGGGCCTCGACATCGGAAGCGTCGTCGCCCAGCTGAACACACCGCTGCCGCACTACCGGTTCAGCGTCTGGATGCAGAGGGCGATCGACCTCGCCAACGAGCTTAAGAGCTTCGGCGCCGAGTTCCTGGCGGCGCTGGAGAAGAAAGACGGCGAGGATCTGCAGCTGCTGCGCCAGAGCCACGAGATCCGGATGCTGGATCTGGTCCGCAAGGTGAAGGAGCGGCAGGTCGCGGAGGCAGAGGGAAACATCCGGGCGCTCGAGCTGTCACGGGTCATGGCCGACGATCGGCGACGGGAGTACGGCCGGCGCCAAAAGATCAGCGGCGACGAGCAGCTGCAGGTCAGCAAGACGACGACCGCGAAGAATTACGAAGCGCTGGAGGGCGCCTTGCACTCGCTGGCGGCGCTCTTGTCGTTCACACCCGACGGGGATGTCGGGATGGTGGGGCCGTTCCCGCTCGGCAAGTCCAACTTCAAGATCGGGAGCGCTCTCGTCAACACCGCCAACGCCGGCGCCGCCGCGCTGGGCGCGCTGGCCAGTCTTGCGCGGGGCGAGGCGTCGCTCGCCGGATTGCGTTCCAGCTTCGATCGCCGCTGGGAGGACTGGAAGCTGCAAGAGCGCCTCGCCGGCGAGGAGATGAACCAGATCGATCAGCAGATCGCGGTCGCCAATATCCGGCTCGCCGTCGCGGAGCAGGAGCTCGACAACCACGACACGCAGATTGACCAGGCGAAGGAGGTCCAGGACTTCCTGAAGACCAAGTTCACCAGCCGCGAGCTCTACAGCTTCATGGTCACCGAGCTGAGCAAGACGTTCCAGCTCGTCTACAAGCTGGCGTTCGACTCGGCGAAGACCGCGGAGCGGACATTCCAGTTCGAGCTGGGCGTGACCGACAGTTACGTCAAGTTCGGCTACCAGGACAGCCTGCACCAGGGCCTCCTGGCGGGCGAGAAGCTGATCTACGACCTCAAACGGATGGAGGTCGGCTACCTCGAACGCTACAAGCGCGAGTTCGAGATCGGAAAGCCGATCTCGCTGGCGGCGCTGGACGGCCAGGCGCTGCAGGACCTGCGCGAGAACGGTACCTGCAAGTTCGAGCTGCCCGAGGTCATCTTCGACCTCGACTTCCCCGGGCAGTACTTCCGGCGCGTCAAGGCCGTGCGGCTCACCATCCCGTGCGTGACGGGACCGCACACCAGCGTCAGCGCCAAGCTGACGTTGCTGGGCAGCGCGTTCCGCAAGGTCGCCACCGTCGACGGCGCGTACCCTTACTCGGGCACGGACGACACGCGCTTCGTCCACAACCCGGTCGGCATCCAGGCGATCGCGACGGGCAGCGCGCAAAATGACGCCGGGCTGTTCGAGCTGAACTTCCGCGACGAGCGCTACCTGCCGTTCGAAGGGGCGGGCGCGATGAGCCGGTGGCAGCTGGATCTGCCGACGGCGGCGCGGCAGTTCGACTACGACACCATCAGCGACGTCGTCATCAACCTCAGCTACACGGCGCGCGAAGGAGGCGACGCGCTGAAGACCGCGGCGGAGTCGGACATCGAGGGCAAGCTGAACATGATCCTGAAGGCGTTTTCGGATCCGACGTCGCTGACGCCCAGCGGCCTCGTGCGCGCGTTCAGCCTGCGCAAGGAGTTCCCGGACGTCCTCCATCGCCTGCTGACGGGTCCGGGGTCCGTGAACATGACGCTGCTGCCGGAGCACTTCCCGTTCCTGCTGCGCGACAAGCAGATGACGATCACGGTCAAGGATCCCGTCGAGGTTCACATCCTGCTCAAGACCGGTCAGACGTTGCCGGCGAATGCCACCGTATCGGTCAACGGGCATCAGGCGAACCTGACCACGCCGGTCGTCGAGGTGGACACCGACCTCGAACAAAGCGCGCTGGTTCCGCCGTGGACGTCGCGAGACGTCCCGCTCGCGCAGGCGAATCTGTCCCTCGAAACCGTCGAGGACATCGTTCTGGTCGTCACCTACACGGTCTAGTCGTCCCGAGGCGCAGGAAAGCAGGAGAGGAACATGTCGAAAGTCACCATCTGGCCGGACATCTACCGCGAACAGGGGCACTGGCTCCCGTGCGTGACGCTCGCGAAGTCACTGAAGGACGCGGGCTACACCGTGGAGTTCATGGGCATCCCCGACACCCAGTCGATCGTCACGCCTTACAAGGCGACGTTCAAGACGATCCTCAGCGACATTTATCCGACCGGGTACTCGTCGGAGAACAAGCTCCAGCCGCTGGACCAGCGCTGGAAGCCGGCACACCTCCTGCCGATCACGCGCGGCGCGCTCGACTCGGTGTTCACGGGCGCGGGGGCGACCAACCTGCTGGTGAGCGGCTACTTCACGGCGCTGGAGACGCTGCTGATCAAATACAAGTACGGCACGCCGTTCGTCATCGTGACGACCTACCTGCGCCACCCGAACGATCTGCCGTCGCTGCACGCGAAGACAAAGCTGCTCTACATGCCGAAGGCGCTGTCGCGCGCGATCATCGACGCGGTCGTGCCGGCGGCGCAGAAGGGGATGAGCATCGACGACTTCGTCAAGCCGCTGGACCTGCAGCCGGAGATCATTCCCTGCGCGAAGGAGTTCGACTTCACAGACAAGGACTGGAAGCACCGTCCGAACGTCAAATATGTCGAGCCGATGATCGTGCGGGCGACGCTCGACGGTACGCCGCTGCCGCCTGACCCGACCAACATCCCGCCCGGCAAGAAGCTGATCTTCGGGACGTCCGGATCGATGGTGCAGGACTACGAGTTCCGCGCGCGCCAGTTCTTCCTGAACCTGATCGCGATGATGCAGACGCAGGGGATGGACGCGTACTACCTGGTGCTGGCGGTCGGGGACAAGCTGGACGCTCAGCTGCGGGTCGAGCTCGGCGTCGACAAGACCAATCTGTTCCCCCCGAACGTGGCCTGGTATCCGTGGGTCTCGCAGCTCGACGTCATGTCGACGGCGGACGTCGTGTTCATGCACGGCGGGCTCGCGACTATCAAGGAGTCGATCTGGGAGCAGGTGCCGATCGTGATCGTGCCGCACGGCAAGGATCAGATGGACAACGCGCTCCGCATCCGCCGAACGGGTGTGGGCGTGGTCTCCGAGATCACCGAGCTGGCGCCGCTGGATCTGCGGCGCCTG
>DATMZL010001692.1:0-7743 GCA_035607075.1 Polyangia bacterium | reverse complement strand
CAGGCGCCGTAAAGATCCGTCACCATCGCGTGGGCGCGCGTGCTGATCGCCGCCAGCTGTTCGGCGGGCGTCAGCCCGTCGGGCGGCGTCTCGGCGACGTTGCCCGACAGCTGCTGCTTGAGGCCCGCGACGCGGACCATGAAGAACTCGTCGAGGTTCGACGCGACGATGGCGACGAACTTCAGCCGCTCGGCCAGCGGGACCGTCGGGTCGTGCGCCTCTTCTAGAACGCGCTCGTTGAACCCGAGCCAGGACAGCTCGCGGTTGATGAACAGCTTCGCCGCCGCCGGGTCCGTGACCGCGGGCGGTTTGCCGACCACCGGTTTGCGCTGGCGCCTTGCCACGGGCGCGGAGTCTAGCGCAAGCAGGTGTTACATGCGCGTGACAAGCCCGTCTTTCAGGGCGCGGTAAAGTACAAGTAATTGAGGCACATCTCGTCGGTCGTGGCGTCGCCCCACGTCAACGGCGCCGGCGCCTCGCGCACGCCGTTGATGATCGGCTGGCTGGCCGCCGAGTTGTCGTATGTGCACTCGAGGCGGATGGAGTCACCGGCGACGATCGGCAGCGGCTCGTTGAAGTAATAGAACTGCTGCCAATGGAAGTTCCAGTGCGGGATATCGACGGCACACGTCGAACCGCCGTCCGCGTGCACGACGGAAACCTTGATGTTGGTGCCGTGCAGGTGCATGTGCGGGACGACGCCCCAAAGCGCGTACGAATCGCTGATGGGAAGCTGCGCCATCACCGTCTGCGATGCGACACCCGCAGGAACCATGAACGTCGTGTTCGCGATCGGCCGGATGCGCGCCGGCTTGGCGACGGGCGCGTCCGCGTAAAAGAGGTCGACCGTCGTCCGGTCGTTCACGTCGTTATTGATCAACAGGTTGTAGTGGACCTGGATGACCACCTGCGTACCGGCGGCCAGCGTGATTCCGGTCGGCGGCGGAAACGCCGTGCCGCCGGACCCGGGCACCCAGCCGCCGACGACTGTCGGAACGTTCGCCCCGGTCCCGACGCCGCTGCTGCCGAAGCAGGTCCAGCCGACGCCCGCTTCGGCGGCGTCCTTGGCCTGGGCCGCCGCCAGCTGGTCGGGCGACACCGCGAACAGCAATACGTGGTGAACGCTGGCCGTCGCGCCGGGATGGATGTCGTAGCCGACCAGATCGTGCGTCTCCGTGAGGCCGGGATCGACGAGGAAGCAGTGGTAGTCGTCGGTGAGCGCCGGGTTCGCCGTGTATGTCACCCCGGTGTCCAGCGTGGCGCTGGGTGCGCCGAGGTTGGTCGCGGGCGGCGTCAGGCTCGCGGGCGCATCGGCGGGATCGCCGGCGGGCGCGCCTTGCTTGTTCCAGGCGTCGATCGTCGCGATCTCCGCGCTGGAGAGCCGCCGGACGTTCCGGAAGTCGCCGCAGCCCTCGGCCGGCGGCCAGGGAGGCATCGTTCCCGCGCCCGTCGCGATGGCCATCGATCCCGCGTAGGGGCGCGCCTGGTCGTAATCCAGCAGCGAGAACGGCGCGAACCCGCCGGGCGTATGGCAGCCCGCGCAGTGCTGCACGGCTATCGGAAGCACGTCCCGGTAGTAGGTGACCGAGCGTGGCTGGTTCCCGCCACAGCCCGCGGCGTTCACGATCGCAAACGCCGCCGCCGCGATGACGCCCGCGCGTCCAATTGTTGATCCCGCCGGGGCCATCACTGGCATCGTACGGCGGTGCCGGCTGGAAAGCGACAGGCCCGAGGCCCGGGGCCTGAGGCCCGCGGCCTTTCGCTTAATGCGCGTCGGACAGGAAGCCGGTGCGGCGTTCCGGGCCGTGAAAGCCGACCTGGACAGCCCGGCGATCGCGCCGGTGGCCATGCGCGCGCAGGCGGGCGCCCTTCAGGATCTCCTCGACGAGGTCCTCGAACGAAAGGCCGGCGCTGTGCGCGATCTTGGGGAGCAGGCTGGTGGGGGTCATCCCCGGCAGCGTGTTGACCTCCAGGATCACCTCGTTGCCGCGCTCGCTGACGACCAGGTCGACGCGCGTCGTCCCCTCGCAGCCCAGCGCCTCATGCGCGAGCGTCGCCAGGCGCAGCACGGAGCGATAGCGCTCGGGCGACAGGCGGGCGGGCAGGTGGTAGTCGGTGCGGCCGCACGCGTACTTGTTGTGGAAGTCGTAGAAGCCGCGCTTTGGTACGATCTCAACGGCGCCGATCGGTTTGCCGTCCAGTATTGCGACGGAGATCTCCTTGCCCTCGACGAAGCGCTCGACAAGGACGTCGTCGTCGAATCGCAGGGCGTCCTCGACGGCGAGCTCCAGCTCGAGCTCGTCGCGCGCGACGCGCGTGCCGAAGGACGAGCCTTCACCACACGGTTTCACGACCACGGGAAAACCGAAGGCGCCGTGCAACTCCAGCAGGTCCTCGCCGCTGTCGGCCTCGACCACGTAACCGGGCGCGGTGGGTAGATTGTTCAGGCGGAAGACCTCCTTCGCCTTCGCCTTGTTCATCGCGAGGGCGGACGCCAGCACGCCCGAGCCGGTGTAGGGGATGCCCAGGAGCTCCAGCATTCCCTGGATGCAGCCGTCCTCACCGTAGCGGCCGTGGAGCGCCAGAAAAGCGACGTCGATGCGCGCCTGCCGCAGCACCAGGTCGACGTCCCTGTCGACGAACAGGGGCCACGCATCGTGCCCCCGGTCGGTCAAGGCGGCGAGAATCGCCTCGCCGGTGCGCAACGAAACGTCGCGCTCGGCGGAGAGGCCGCCCATGAGAACACCGATCTTGCGCTGACCCGTCATCCTTCCACGGGTAACCTCGGGGCCAGCCCCCGTCAAAAAAACTGCTCAGTCCGTCCTCGTCCGCGTCCTCGTCGGCATCTTCGCAGCTCGGACTGGGCAAACCGGCGCAGATCTGTGGTAAAGACGGGCGCCATGACTTTCCTGGAGGCGGCCCTCGAGATCCTTCGTCACGAAGGAAAGCCGCTGCATTACAAGGAGCTGACCGAGCGCGCGCTCGGAAAGAAGCTGCTGACGTTCGTCGGGCGAACGCCCGAGGTCACGATGCAGACCCAGCTGACCGCGGCGGTCAAGAAGGCGCCGGGGAATCCATTCGTGCGCGTGAAGCCCGGAATGTTCGGCCTCCTGCGCTACCCCGAGGTGACCGCGGAAGAGCGCGCCGCCTACGCAAAGGCGGACGCGCCCGCGGCCAACGGGGCAGGTTCGGACGGTCGAGGCGACGGCGGTCGTGATGGCGGCCGCGATGGCGGCCGGCGCGAAGGTCGAGAGAGTCGCGAGGGTCGTGAGGGTGGCGGCCGGCGCGGACGCCGGCGGCGCGGGAGGGGCCGAGGTGGTAGCGATGAGATGAGCGACCGGCGCCCTTCCGAAGGCGGCGGAGCCTCCGCGGGGGCGGTGGCGGAAGGTAGCGCGAGCGCCAGCGCCAGCTCCGGTGCGGACCTGGATACCGACGAAGACGAGCCGGTGCACGCGGGGCTTTCGCCCGAGGCGCGCGCCGCTGCATTGGCCGAAACCGGCGTTCTCGAAGCAGACGGCGACGAGACGGCCGGTGATGAGGAGGACGAAACGTCCATGGAAGACGACGAGATCTCGCCTGCCGGCGATGCGACCGAGGAGGTCGACGGCGAAGACGAGGGTGAGGGTGAAGACGAGGGCGCGGCGCCCGGCGACGAAGCCGGAGCAAGCGGCGACGCGGCCGCGGGTGCCGGCGAGGAGGGTCGCGGTCCTGGCGGCGAGCTGGCGGGACGTCGTCGCCGCCGGCGCCGGCGGCGCGGCGGGCGCGGCGGTGAAGGGGGCGGCGCTTTCGGGGAAGGCCCGCGTCCGGCGACGCCCGGAGCCGAGGGAATGTCTGCCGCGCGGCCTGCCGAGGGCGCGCGTTATGCCGACGCGGGCCTGGGCGCCAGCGCCGGCGCCACGGCGGAAGCGGGCGCGCCCGCGGCCACGGGTCCGGGACCGGCCCCAGGTCCAGGTGAAGACGGCCAGGGCGGCGGGGCGAACGGCGAGGGACAGGGACCCCGGCGAATCATGACGCCGGTCGATGCCGCGCTGGAGATCCTGCGCGGGCAGGCGCCCGGCCGCGGCGTGCACGTCCGCCAGATCGCGGATGGCGCGACCCGGCGGCGGCTGGTTCACGGCGAGCCGAACGAGGCGTGGCGCGTGATGCGCACGGCCCTCGCGGCGGAGCCGCGCGAACGTCTGCGCGCCGGCATGCGCCCGCGCGTGCGGTCGGCGGGGGCAGGGCTTTACGCGCTGGCGCGCCGCCCGCCCGACGCCGAGCTGGAACGCGCCGAACAGGTGTTCGGCGAGGCCCGGCGCGCGCTGCGCGAGCGGACCGCCGCCGCGC
Organism: Polyangia bacterium; assembly: GCA_035607075.1. Taxonomy (GTDB): domain Bacteria; phylum Myxococcota_A; class Polyangia; order Fen-1088; family Fen-1088; genus JADGRB01. The sequence continues at coordinate 3,417 of DATMZL010001692.1, read as the reverse complement.
TGGAACGACGCATCGCCGAGCTTCCGGCGCCGGCCTTCGAGGCGCTGGCGCGCGTTCTGCTGCAGCGCGAGGGATTCGGCCCGGCGACGTTCGTGAAGCGCGTCGAGGGCACCATCTACGTCGAGGCGCTGCGCGGGCGCGGGCCGCGTTCTTCGCGGTGCCTTGTCGCGCTCAAGTACGGCACGGGATCGGGCGGGCGGCGCGCCATCGGCGAGCTGCGCGAGGGCATCCGCGCGCGCGGTCAGGACGAGGGCCTGCTGATGCTGGCGGGCCGCCTGGCCGAGGACGCGATCGCCGAATGGAAGAAGCCGTCGGCGCCGATCGAGATCGCGGACGGCGCGGCGATGGCCGAGACCTGCATCCGGCACGGCGTCGGCGTCATCAACACGATGGTCAGCGTCGATTTCGTCGACGCCGACTTCTTCGCGGACATCGCCGAGGGCTGAGCGCCGCCCCATGGCGGTGTGGCGGTGGCTGGGGCGGGTCCCGTTTGCGGCGACGGCGCGCGAGCAGGAGGCCGTGCGCGCGGGCGTGCTGCGCGGCGACGTCCCCGAGACGCTGCTGCTGTGCGAGCACCACCCGGTCGTCACGCTGGGGCGGTCGGCGAAGCCGGCGAACGTGCTGGCGTCGCGCGCCGAGCTCGCGCGCCGGGGCGTGGAGGTCTCTGCCGCGTCGCGCGGCGGTGACGTCACGTACCACGGGCCCGGGCAACTCGTCGGCTATCCGATCATGCGGTTGCGGACGGGCGTCGTCGGGCATGTCACGGGCATGGCGCGCGCGATCGCGCGCGTGCTCGCCGACCTGGGCATCGCCGCGACCTGGCGGCGCGAGGTCCCCGGGCTTTGGATCGGGGACGCCAAAATCTGCGCGTTCGGCGTACATGTGCACCGGCGCGTCGCGATTCACGGCTTCGCGTTGAACGTCGCCGCTGCCCTCGACGGCTTCGACCTGATCGTCCCGTGCGGTCTGGCGGCCTCGCGCACGACCTCGATCGCCGCGGTGATCGACGCCAAACGTTCCGTGCCGCCGCTGCACGTGCTGGCGGCGCGTGTCGCGGGCGCGTTCGGTGACGAGCTCGGCGTTCCCTTCGTTCCGGAGATCGAATCAAGTGCGAAACCCTCGCAGGGTTTCGCGCATCCCGCGATGAGCTCCGCGCGGCGAAGCCGCGCTTCGCTCGACGCGATCGCCCCACCACCGGATCTCGAACGTTGAAATGTCAGAACGGATCACTAGAATGATCCAGGCGTGAAACACGCTGACAAGCCGCGCGTCCTCGTCGTTCACAACCGCGACTTCGAGCACAGCGCGCAGGATCCAGAGAACGGATCGCGGGAGGACATCCGCGGCACCGCGGCGGATGTGGTCGGCGTGCTGGCGCGCGCGGGCATCGTCGCCGACGTGCTGGGCGTCGACGACGACATCGCCGGCGCCATGACGGCGGTCGCGGCGTTCGCGCCCGACGTCGTGTTCAACCTGTGCGAGTCCCTGTCAGGGGATGCCCGGTTCGAGCCGCTGCTGCCCATGCTGCTGGAGCGCGCCGGCATCGCCTAAACCGGATCGCCGCCGCTCGCGCTGGGGCTGGCGCTGCACAAGCACAAGGCGAAGGCGGTGCTGCGCGCCGCCGGCGTGCCGACGCCTGACGCCGTTTGCCTGGCGACGCCCGATATCGCGGCCGTCGCGCTGCCGTTTCCGCTGATGGTGAAGCCGTCGCGCGAGGACGCCTCGACCGGGATCAGCTCGCAATCGGTCGTGCACGACCGCGCCGAGCTCGAGCGCCAGGTCGCGGCCGTGATCGCGCGCTACCGGCAACCGGCGTTGGTCGAGCGCTACATCGAAGGACGCGAGATCTACGTGTCGATGCTCGGGCGCCCAGGGGACGACGGCGGGTTCGACCTGCTGCCGTTGCACGAGATCGATTTCTCCGACATGCCCGCCGGGCGTCCCCGCATCGTATCTTTCGAAGCGAAGTGGGCAGAGGGCTCGGCAGAGTATCGCGGCACGAAGCCCGTGCGGTGCACCGGGTTGCCGGCCGAGGTCGAGGCGCGCATCGCGACCGTGGCGCGCGCGGCCTTCGCGGCGATGGAGCTGCGCGACTACGGCCGCCTGGATGTCCGCCTCGCCGCCGACGGCACCCCTTACGTCATCGACGTGAACCCGAACTGCGATCTATCGGAAGCGTCCGGTGGATTCGCCCGCGCCGGACGCGCCGCCGGCCTCGGTTACGATGAGGTGGTCCACCGCATCGTCGACCTCGCTCTCCAGAGACGCACCCATGAGGATACGCTCCGTATTGCCCTCCGATCGCTCCCAGCTCATCGACATCCTCTCGCAGGGAGCGGGATTCCGCTCCGAGGAGGTCGCGTGCGCGATCGAGCTCCTCGACGCCGCGCTCGATCCGTCTGACCCGACGCAGGAAAAAGACGCGTGGGGAGCCGGCGGGCTTGGCCCGCCGCGTACCACCGCGGGAGGTTCGGAACCCTCCCAGGGTTCCGTTAATAAAGACGGCTACGAAGCGCGCGTCGCCGTCGCGAACGACAACGAGCGCGTTCTCGGGTACGCCTGCTTCGGCACGACGCCGATGACCGAAGCGGCCTACGATCTTTACTGGCTGGTTGTCGCCGAGGACGCGCGCGGACAGGGCATCGGTGCGGCGCTGTTCGCCGGAGTCGCCGACGAGCTGAAACAACGGGGCGGCCGCATCATCCGCGTCGAGACGTCCAGCCTGGAGGGGCAGGGGGGCGCCCGCCGTTTCTACGAGAAGACGGGCTTCAAGCTGTCGGGCGCGATCCCCGATTTCTATCGACAGGGAGACGACCTGCTGTTGTTCGCCAAGGTGCTGTGATGCGACGGCCGCTCGCGGGGCTGCTGGGCGCCGTCGCGCTGGCGGGCGCCCTCGCGACGCCGGCCTGTCACCGCAAGGCGGCGCCGACGGTCGCGGCGGCGCCGCGCCCCACGCTGGGCGCGATCACGATAGAGAACCTCGCGCTACCGCGCGCGGGCGACGACCGCATCGACGCCGAGGCGATCGAGCGGGACGTGCGGCAGGCCCTCATGGAGTCGGGGATCTTCGCGGCCGCGGCCGCCGGAACGGATGCGGGCGCCGCCGGGCCGACCGCGCGCGCGCGCGTCGCGTTCTCGGCCGAGTCCGTCGAGCTGGGCTCGAAGGGCGAGGCGCGCGCGCAGGTCCGTGTGCGCGTCGATACCCGCCCGGCGGGCGTGCCGGGCGCGGTCGCGTTCGACATCGGCGGTCAGGGGCTCGAGCCGTACACGGTCCCGCCGCGTAAGGCGCGGACCGCCGCCGAGGCCGAGGCCCAGCAGCTACCGTCGCTGACCGCGCTTGTCACGCGCACCGCGCGCGACCTGATCGAGGGGGTGGCGGCGCGGCACCGGTTGCAGGAGGGCTCACCGGCGGCGGTG
>DATMZL010000985.1:0-8338 GCA_035607075.1 Polyangia bacterium | reverse complement strand
CCCGCCGCAGGGAGGCCCGCCGCCGCCGCCACAAGGCCCGCCCGAGCAGCCGCCCGCGCCGCCGCCGGGGATGCCCAACGTGCCGCCTGACCTGCTCGCGTCGATGATGCAGGGCATGTCGAGCGGGTCGCAGGGGAGCGTCATGTGAGGCGCCGCGCACACGAGGAGGTCGATCTCGATGCGCTCAACCAGCGCGTGGCGGATCTGGAAACGCTGCTCACGTCCCCCGGCTGGGCCGTCATCGCTGCGGAAGCGAACAAGTTGTTCGGCGTGCGGACCTTCTCCGACCAGATCGAACACCTCGCGCGCACCGAACCCACTGCCGAGGTCGGGCCGAAGACCATCGCGCTGGTCGCCGCGCGCGTGGCCGCAGGCCGCTTGATCAACCTGCCGGGCGAACTGCTGCAGGACGTGAAGCGGAAGATCGCGCTCGCGACGCCGACCGAGTCGCGCGAGCGCAACCCGAACGTCGAGATGTCCGATGGCCGCACGCAGTGACCTCGTCCCGAGCGTAGACTGGCCGATGGTGCTGCGGCGCGATCTCGTGCTGGTGGCGCTGCCGCCGCGCGTGCGCGCCGTCGGGCTGGTGGTGCTGCCGGGCTACGTGCGCGAGTCGAGCCTCGGCCTCGTGCTGCAGACCGGCGACGCCGTCACCAGTGTGGAGTTGCACGACCGTGTGATCTTCGACGCCTTCGCCGCCGAGGAGGTGCGCGTGAACGACTGGCCGTGCGTGCTGGTCCCTGAGACGGCCATCGATGCCGTCGTGGAGTGAGCTATGGCCGATGTAGTCCTTGAAGATGCCGTCGGCGGGATGCCGACCGGCCCCGAGCCGGAAGCCCCGGCGCCCGCCCCTGATCTCTCGCAGCCGCTGGTCGATCCTGACGAGCCGCCTGCCGGAGACGAGCCGCCGCTGCCCGACGACGAGGAAGTCGAAGAGGAAGGCGCGCCGCTGCCCGGCGGCAGGCGCACCGTCGTCAACGACCTCGTGCGCGAGCGCGAGCGCCGCCAGATGGCCGAGAGCAACCTGCAGTCGTCGCAGGAACTGCTGCGGCAGGTCATGTCGCTGCCCGGCGGCGTCGAACTGCTGCAGAGCGCGGCGACCGGCGCGCCGCCGCCACGCAAGCCCGGCGAGCCGAGCGAGGACGACCGCGCGCTCTACAAGGAGGCGCAGGAGGTCGCGCACGACCTCGGCCTCTACGACACCGAGGGCAACCCCGACATCCGCACCGCCGCGCGCATCGTGCTGCGGCAGCGCAAGAGCACCGAGGCCGCGCTCAGCAAGGCGCTCGCGCCGCTCCAGCAGACGACGATGTCGCTGGCCGCGCAGCCGGTGATCAACCACGTCCTCGGCGTCGCCGACCAGTTCGGCATCGACCGCAACCTCGTGCTGCAGGGGCTGAACGCGACGCCGCCCGAACACCTCGGCAACCCCGAGGTGCAGCAGGCCGTGCTGATGATGGCGCTCGGCACGCAGACGATGCTGGGCACCGCGCCGCCGAACGGCAACGGCCAGCCGCCGCGCAACGTTTCACGTGAAACATCGCCGCGCGGCACACCGATGGGCCGCGCGCTGCGGGCGCCCATCTTCACCGAGGCGCCCGGCGGGCGTCCGCGCAGCGGCGTCGTGCTGGACGACGTGTTCCGCGAGCGCCTGAAGAGCACGGGCATGAAGGACGAAACGATCAACGCGTCGCTGGAGCGGTTTGTACCCGGCGCGCCGAACCGACTGGAGTAGTGCATGGACCGCGACCGCAAGAAGAGCCGACTGGAGATCGAGACGGCGAAGCTGCAGGCGGGCGTCAAGAGCCGCCTGAAGGAAACGATCAAGCAGCAGGGGCTGAAGATCAGCGACGAGGCGCTGCTCGACGCGTTCAAGGACTTCGAAAACATCGCGGTCGCCGAGCGTCGCCTGACCGACCCGGCGCTGCCGAACGCGCTGCCGATCCGCCTGAAGGATGAGCCGGAGGAGCACGAAGACCCGCGCGGCACGCGGCGGAAGTGGTACCTGCGGTGGATCAACCTCGCGATGCCGAACCGGCACCACATCGCGCAGCAGAGCCTCGGCTACGCGCCCGTGCGCTGGGAAGACCTGCAGAACATCGACGCGGTCAGCAACCCCCACAAGGCGACCGAGTTCGTGCGCCGCAGCGAGGGCGGCAAGGAAGCCCTGATGAAGATGCCGATGGCGCTCTACCGGCGCATCAAGGCGAAGCAGCACGAGCAGCACAAGCGGACGATGACCGGGAAGGCGCTGCGCGACTCAGCCGTGGCCGCTGCCCACGCGCGCGGGTTGTCGCCGGAAGACAGCGACAACATCGGCGAGGTGGTCGGGTCGATCAAGATCGGGCGCGACACGCTGGTGTCGCCCGACGCGGAAGGCACGCTCGATGCACCACCGTTGAACGAACCCCAGCCGTAGGAGGCACCGTGAACCTCAAGGCGCTGCTCTGGCGACTCGTCTACGCGGTCATCCTCGTCGTGATCCTCGCGTTCGTCATCCCGCTGCTGCTGGAACTGGTGGGCATCTCGCTGGGGTCGGTGTCAGGCCCGGCGATCCAGTTGCTGCGGTTCGCGTTCGCCGCGCTGGTGATCCTCTACGTGCTGTTCGGCCCCGAGCCGCCCGCGCTCTGGTGAGTTGACACGCGCGCGGCCTCGTCTTTACACTGTCGTCGCTTGACGGGGTCGTAGAAGGAACTGGAACCGCGCGCCTGTTTACTCCAGTGGGCAGGCGCGTTGGGCCTCCGACTCGACTCCCGTCCAGCATTTCGCTCCCGGCGTATCACGCGTGCGCCGGTCCAGTGTGAACCCCAGTGCGTGCTGCTGCTCGCGACCACGGTTGGCCGGTTGCGACTGCGTCGAGGCCAACCCTAACCCAACGGCACGTCCTCTCTCAGGGTGAGGGTTCCTATGGTCACTTTTGTTGCTGGCGCGGGCGACGGGCCTCGGCCCTATCGCAACACGCGCATCATGTATTTCCTTGAGGGTGCGGCGCAGACCTTCAAGGCCGGGCACGTCGTGATCCTGACCGCCGGGAAGATCGTGAAGGGCGCGTCAGCCGCCGTCGCCGCCATCGTGGGCATCGCCGCTGAAGCCGCGTCGGGCGTCACCGACCGGAAGATCGGCGTCTACCTCGCCGACGAGAACACCGAGTTTCAGGGGCGCGTGCAGGACACGGGCGCGCTCGCCCTCGCCAACGTCGGCGCGCAGTACGGGCTGGTGCTCGACGCTGCCGCCGGTCGCGACATCTTCCGCGTGAACCTCGCCGACACCACGAACAAAGCGGTCGTCGTGACCGAGTTGATCGACGCGGTCGGCGACGTGAACGGGAAGGTGGTCTTCAAGTTCCTCAACGCGGTGCGGACACCGCAGGCGTCGTAAACCCCTGCTGGCTGGTTCAGCCACTACAAGGAGATCGCCATGCAGGTTCGTGGGACATTTGCTGCCCTCTACGACAACGTAGACAAGACGGTGTACGCGCTGCTCGGGAAGCAGTTGAAAGAGCTTCCGCCCATCTGGACCGACGTGTACTCGCGCAAGAGTTCGTCGCGCAAGTTCGAACGGTTCCAGACCGTGACGCCCTTCGGCGACGTGCCGGAGAAGCCGGAAGGCAGCGTCTACGCGTTCGACCTCATCCGCCCGGGCTACAGCAAGGACGTGACCCCGGTGGAGTTCGGCCTCGGCTTCGAAGTGACCGAGACGGCGATGGAAGACGACCAGTTCGACGTGCTGCAGCGGCAGGCGTCGTGGTTGGCGTTCAGCGCGCGCGTCGTGCAGGAGAAGTACGCGGCGATCCCGTTCAACCTCGGGTTCACCACGCAACTCGCGCCCGACGGCGTGAGCCTCTTCAACACCGCGCATGTGCTCGCGGGTGGTGGGACCGCGCGCAACCGGCCCGCGACGGACGCCGACCTCTCCTACGATTCGCTCAATCAGGCCATCGTGGACGTGCAGACCGACACGAAGCTGGAGTCGGGCCAGTTGGTCGCGCCCGTGATGAACTGGATCCTCTACGTGCCGCCGCAGTTGGAGATGCTGGCCGACCGGCTGCTCAACTCGACGCAGTTGCCCGGGTCGAACGACAACGACGTGAACCCGATCAAGCGTCGGCGGAACATCTCGATCCTCACGAACCCGTACCTGACCGATCAAGACGCGTGGTACCTCGTGGCCTCCGCGAAGGAGACGCACGGCCTCGTGTGCGTGGATCGTGTCGGCATCACCGCCGCGCCTGCGATGCAGGACGCGCGGACGGGCAACCGGATCTACAAGGTGCGCTTCCGGCAGGCATGGGACGCGTTCCTCTGGCAGAACATCTACGGCACCGCCGGGGCGTAGTGCCGTAAGGAGGCGCACGGCGGGCGGTCCTCTTCCTGCCGTGCGCTGTTAGTTCGTCGGGTCTGTTCAGACAAGGAGTTCCCCATGCACGCGACTGGCCTCATGGCGATGGGCCGCAAGATCGTGGACTACGTCTTCCGTCCAGCCGATCAGGCGGGCCTCGCGAACTACAACACCGCTGGCCCCGTCACCTACCTCGCGAGCGACCTCATGCAGCGCCTCATCTTGCGCGACTGCAACGGCGCGGCGCGCTCGGACGTGACGCCCTCGGCGCAGCAGATCATCGACGCGCTCACGGTCTTCGGGCGTGCCCCGGTGCCGGGGAACAGCTACGAGTTCATCATCCGCAACAGCAGCGCGGGCGCGTTCGCCATCACCATCGTCGCGGGCGCGGGCGTCACGCTGTCGCCTGCGGCCATCACCATCGCGCAGGCCAACGCGCGGGCGTTCATGGTCGTCATCAACAGCCCGACGGCGGTGACGATCTACTCGCTCGGCAGCGGGACGTTCTAGTCATGGGCCTCACCGTTCCGCTGGTCGATAAGTGGCTGCTGAAGGATGTCGCGTCGGGCACCTCGCCCGCCGTCGATGTCGCGGGCTGCGCGAACCTGACGTTCTACGTCGTCGGCGGCGCGGGCGTGAGCGCAGGCGCGGTGACCATCGAGGAGTCGCACGACCCGAACTTCGCAGGCGCGTGGACGCCGCTGGGCACGGCGATCACTGTCATCGCCAACGGCGTCGCTGCCCCGTCGCGGTTCGCGGGCACCGCGAAGGCCGTGCGCGCGCGCATCACGACGCCGCTCACGGGTGGCACGGGCGGCGTCTATCTCGTCGCGAGGTAGCCGATGCAGTTCTCCGAACTGTATGGGGCGGCGCTCGACCACGAGTTGGGCAGCTACGACACCACGCAGTTGTTCACGACGGCGCGGCGGAAGTACGCGATCAACCGCGCGCAGAAGGAGTTCGCGCGCCTCGCGAAGATCTCGCTGAGCCGCGAGGTCATCATCCCGCTCGTCACCGGCACGGCGCGTTACGACCTCGACGCCGCCAGCCTCGCGCGCTTCGTGAGCTTCGGGCGCGCGCCGTTGCGCCTGCGGCACACGGTCGCGGCGACCGGAGCCGTGTCGTCCACGTCGATCCTCGTGCGCTCGGTGGCCTACCTCGATGAGGTGAAGCCGGGCTGGCGCGACAGCACGTCGTCGGGCGTGCCGGAGAACATCGGCCACGACCCGGTCAACGGCGTGAACTGGCTGGTCTGCCTGCCCATCCCGGCGGTGACGGCGAGCGAAACGTGGGATCTCATCGTGCCGATTCAGGCGAACGCTGCCGACATGACGAACGACACCGACGTGCCGTTCGACGGGCGACCGGACATCGAGCCGTTCCACTGGGGCATCGCGCACTTCGCCGCGTCGGTGCTGGAGCGGCTGCGGAAAGACCCCGAGGCCGAGCAGGCGCAAGTGCAGAAGTTCGGCGCGTATCTGGAAGACTGGAACGCGAAGAGCACCAGCCCGCCGGGCGCGCACAAGACGATCCTGAAGCAGCGCGACTACCTCGGCGAGGTGGCGCGCCGCCGGGGCGGCATCGCGGTGCAGGATGACCCGCGCCGATGAGTCGCATCGAGGTGACGTTCGCGTGCGGCTGCTCGCTCTCGCTGGACGAAGCGGAGTCGGGCAGCGCCGAGCCGCACTGTGTCGAGCACAACTGCTACGTGGTGTCGCGCGTGAAGGCGCCGCCGCCGAAGTTTCGCGGATCGCCCGGCGTGACCGGGCCACTGGTGGAGGAACTGAAATGACGACGCGCGCCACTGCCGAACCGAAAGAGACGGTCACCTACGAGTCGCGCGAAGCGATCATGGGCTGCGGGTGCCGCATCGTGATGGACGCGGCGACCTACGACGCCGAGGGCGCGCACTGCGCGGTCCACGACAACACCGAGGTCGTGCGCGTCATCAAGACGCCGCCGGTCGAGATCGACGCACCGCCGCCCGAGCCGCCGGTTGCGCGCGAGGGCGACGACGACGACAAGCCGCGTCGCGATCCGCGCACGCACCGGAGCCGGTAGATGGCGCAGCAGTACGGACCTTCGTCGGGCTACGGTGGCGGCGGCTACCAGTACCAGAACCAGCCCTCGCCCTACATGCAGCAGTCGTCCGCAGGCAACCCGGCGAGCAGCTACGGCTCGCAGGGCGGCGCGCAGGCGGGTGCGTGGGGGCAACCGGCGCCGCAGCAGAGCGGCTACCAGTACAGCGTGCCGACGCAGACCGGCGCGCCGCAGTCGCAGGCGAAGCCGCCGTCGAGCGCGCCGAACAACTGGTCGTGGCCGCAGTCGCAGCCGCAGCAGCAGCCGGGCGGCTACCAGTACCAGCCGCAGCAGAACGCGCCGTCGCCGCAGTATCAGCCGCAGCAGTCGCCGCAGCCGACCTCGTGGCAGTACCCGCAGGCGCCGCAGCAGCAGGGCGGCGATCCCTACGCGGCGTGGATGGGGCAGATCATGCAGCCCTACCAGAACCAGCAGCCGTCGTCGGGGTATCAGAACGGGTCGCCGCAGTCGCTGATCGTCAGCGCCTACCAGCGGTACCTCGGGCGCACGCCGAGCGCGGGCGAGATCAACGACTACATGCGCTCGGGCAGCGCGCAAGCCGCCGTGGCGAACATCGCGCGCTCGACGGAGGCGCGGCAGTATTCGCAGCAGGGACCGCAGCAGCAGGGCGGCTATCAGCCGCAGCAGCAGCAGGGCAACGCGCCGAGGCCGGGCACGTCCTACGTGCCGTCGCCGGGCGTGAACACCGACGGCTACCCGCAGCCGCGTCTCACGCAGATGCCGCAGGCGAACGCGATGCCCGGCTGGGACAACACGAAGTGGAAGGATCCGAACCACCAGACGCCGAAGTACGTCGTCGGGCGGCTGCTGCAGGACATCCCGCCGCGCACCGAGAACATGGCGATGGCGATGCAGCGGATTCAAGCGGCTTACCCGGGCGCGCGGCAGATCGGCCCGGGCGACGTGAGCATCCCCGGCGTCGGCAGTGTGGACATCCTGCAGAGCGCAGGCGCGGGCGGCAAGGCGTGGCAGTGGGGCGGCGGCGACTCGGCGTCGAAGTTCAGCGGGCAGAGCAGCGCGCAGTTGCCCTACCAGACCGCGCAGGGCGGCGGCATGGAGTCGCTGATCGCGATGCTCATGGGCGGGCAGAACCCCTACCAGCAGACGGCGCAGGCCGCACCGCAGGTTGATCCGAAGGCCGCAGCCGCAGCGGCGAAGGCGAAGGCCGATCAGGCGCTCGCCGATCAGCGCGCGGCGACGGCAGCGGCGGAAGCGAAACACGCGCAAGGCCCGGGCGGCGCGCATCCCTCGTTCGCTTACTACTAGGAGTCACGCATGGCCCTCGGCGAATCGTTCTCTCCCATCACCGCGCAGCAGGACGCGGGTGACCCGCGCCTGAAGAAGCGACGCACGCCCGTGCAGCAGGCGCTGCAGCGGATGCAGTTGGCGATGCCCGCCTACACCGGGCAGAACGCGCTGACGGGCCGACTGCTCGCCGGGCAGAGCGGCGCAGGCGCCGCGCAGGCCGCGCAAGGACCGGGGCAGGGCCAGCCCGGGCTGCAGACGATGCTCAACGCGCTGACCGGCAGCGGCACCAGCAGCAGCAGCGGCTTCGCGGGCGGCGGGTTCGGGAACGCCGGGCCAGTCGCGAGCGCAGGCGGCGCGACGACGCGTCCGTCGAAGCCCGCGCAGGCCGGGCCGAAGCCGCCGGGTGCCGCGCCGGGCGTCGGCCCGGGTGGCGGGCCGAAGCCGCCGGGTGGCGGCGGGCCGAAGCTGCCGGGTCTGCCGGGCAACATCCCGGGCAAGGTGCAGGGCGCGATCAGCGGCATCAAGGCCGCGCTGCCGCCGGGCGGCTTCAAGTTGCCGAGCGGCCTCAAGCCGCCGAAGAAGCCCGCGTTCGAAGCCCCCGAGCCGGGCGACAAGAACTGGATGCCGCAGCCGAACATCCCCGGCATGGGGC
>DATMZL010001581.1:0-3898 GCA_035607075.1 Polyangia bacterium | reverse complement strand
AGTGGATTCGCAAGGAAGCGATTGCGGGCCTGAAGCGAATCGCGCGCCAGAGTTGACGTCGTGGCATCTGCGCTGACCTTTCCCATTGTCCTCACGCTGCTCGCGGCCGCCGAGGCGCGCGACGGCGGCACGGCGGATGCTGCCGCGGCGGCGGATGCGGCCCCGGCGCCCGCAGCCGAATCGCCGGAGACCCGTGCCGAGGCGCAGCTGCGCGGGTTCATGGACCTCGTGGCGGCCGAGTGGCCGCGGTTCCGCCGCGACAATTTCCGGTTCCATCCCGCGTTCGCCGACATCCCAGCCGGCTTCTGCGTCGACATCCGTTTGAAGAGCAAGCTCGACGACCGTCAGTTCTACAAGCCGGCGGACGCGATCGCGTTCCTGCTCGCCGTCGATCGGGTCGCCGCTCGCACGGGAGCCCACTGGCGGGTGCTGTACGACGACTGGACGAATGTCGGGGAGATCGTGCGCCGCCGCGCAAAGCGGGGCTCTTTCTACGCCGTCGCGAGGATGAATCCCCCGTTCCTCAAACACGCGGTCGACGAGCCGCTGGTGGAGCTGATGGACTACCACGGCCCCGGTGAGCTGAAGCTGCACATGCACCTCGACGTGTCGCTCGACCCGCCGCGCGGAGCGCGCTGAGAGGTCACCGGCAGCGGGCGGTGAAGGGCACGACGATCCATCTCACGGCGCCTGCGAGGTAGAAGCCTTCATTATCGACCGGCTCGACCTTCATGAGGGCGAAGGTCGCGGGCTCGGGCAAGAAGAGGGCGGTCAGGACCTCCCGCTGGACGCGGGGACCGAACGCATCGTCGGTGAAAGAGGAGAGCGTCTGTGCGCGTCCGATCGGGTTCTGGCCGCACGATATGTCGAGGCGGCCGTCACGAAATTGGAGCTTCAGCGCGCCGCGCGAGATCACGAAGGCCCTGCTGCGCGGCCGCTTCACGGCGGACAGCGGGCGATATCCGTCCCGCGCAAGCAGCCTGTTGACGTCGCGTAGCGTCTCCGCCACCCCCGACGTGATCGAAACGATGGCGCTGAACCCGCGCAATACGCGGCCCTTGTCGGCCACGGACAGCTCCATGAACGAGAACGAGCCGGACTCCATTCGCGTGACGAGCAGTCGCTTTCCATCCGCGGACAGCGCGGGCAGGCAAGCATCATCCAGATCGTGGCCACCGCTCGCGTTCGCGCGCCATTCGATGCGGCATGCCGGCGCCCGCTCCGGCGCCGCAGTTGCCGTCGCACCGATGCAGACGAACCAAAGCACCGCCGCAACGGCGATCGGTCTGTGCGCGCTCATCGCCGGTGACTCCTCAGTCATGTTGGGTGATTGCTTGGAGCTGCCTGGGGTGGTTCGGGCACTGGAGCAGGAGGACGACGCCCGAAGAGCTCCACGGGATCGCGCTCGTATCGCCGGTGATCTGAAAGACGAGACGACGGATGTCGGCTCCGCAGATCGGGCAGGGCGCGCAGTCATCGGACTGCGCCCAGATTGGCCAGCCCCCGAGCTTGTCGCCCATCTGCGTCCACGCGTAGACGCGCTGCCGACGTTCCTTGTCGAGCCGGGTAGCGACCTCCCAATATTCGTCGACGCCGCTCTCGACCGGCTGCGGGCGGTCGGCGATCGGCTCCCACTTCTCCGCATCGGGATAAAGCGGTCCGAAGGTCGACCGCGGCGCCTCCGCCGGTTCCACCGTCCGCCCAGGATCCGTCGCGTCGACGATGCGGGCGATCTGAAACCCATCGACGTCCGAGCTGCTGAGGAACATGCAGGGGCCACCGAGGAGAAAGGCGGCGTCCGCGTCGGACGCGTCCGCGGCGAGGAGCTCGGCGCGCAGCTCGGGCGGCATCGACCCTCCGCGCGCGCGGATCGCGGCGCCGACGCGCCGGACCAGGTCTGGTCCTGCGCGGGCCACCAGCGTGTCGAGCGTCTCGAGATACGACGCATCGACGACGTCGGAGCGCGCCGCCAGAATTGCGAGCATGCGGTCGGCGCTGGGTCCACCGAGGCAGCGGAACCACTGCAAGAGCCCGCCGTCGACGGCGGCGCGCATCTCGGCAGGAAGATCGGCGGCGTCGAGCTGGAGCCAGAGCGGCATCGGCTCGTCGCAGATGCGGCAAACCGGCCACGGCTCGCCCGCCGCAAGCCAGGGGAGTCCGCCGAGGTGCGTGCGACCCCAGCCCTGTGGCCGCAACGCCGGGATGAACGCCGGGCGCGCCTTGGCGGTCGCCGCGCTTTCGAGCTGGGCAAACGCAGCCGCTGCCTCCGCCTCGAGCACGGCCCGCGCGGCCGGCTCGAAGCGCTCGATCTCGATGCTTCCGTCGGCGACACGCATCAGGTCGGCCGGGACATTACGGAGCGGCGGGTTGTCCCTGGCGGCGAGGCCCCGTAGGTTCATCAGCTCGGAGAGCCAAGCGGGCAGAAAGGTGATCTGGTTCTGGCCGACGTCGAGCCAGGTCAGCTTGGTGCAGCTGCGCAACGTCTCCGGCAGCTCGCGCAGCCTGTTGCCGGTGACGGCCAGCGTTCGCAGCTCGGCGAGCCGCCCGATCTCTTCCGGGATCCTGTCGATTCCGCAGTGGGGCGCGCGCAGGACCTCCAGGCGCGTTAGCTTGCCGATCCAGGCCGGGAAGGATTCGAGGCGCGCGTTGACGTCGAGCGTCTTGAGCGCGCCCAAGCCCGCCAGCGCGTCGGGCAGCACCGGAAAGGAGCCGCGCACCTGCAGCTCCTCGAGCCCGGCAAGGGCGCCGAGCGCCGCTGGGACCTCTGTCAGGCGATAGCCGATCCGCAGGATGCGCAAGCGCGGCAGCTTCGCGAGCAGCTCGCATCGTTCGACGCGCTCTACGGTGCCGTCGATCGTGATCTCCTCGACGTTGACGAGCGTCGCCATCTCCTCGGACAGCGCGAACACCTTCACATCGCCCGTCTGCAGGCGCAGGCAGCGCGCGTCGTGCGGGTTCGCCAGCGCCTCCGTGAGGGAGAGGGGCCCGTTGATCATCGCGGCCATGTTGCCACGTCACGCGGCCTGACGGTCGCCTTCGCGGTTGCCCCCCGTCGGGCTTCAACCAGACTTGTGCGCATGGCATTGAAGCGCGGCGCATTCCCGGCTTCATCTCAATCGATCTGATACGTGCTCGATCGGCGCGAGCAGCCGCGTACCTAGATGCGCGGGTGCGCGTCGATGTCGACGGGCCAAACGCGGAGGTTGCGCTCGGCGCCGCCGACGACCAGCGAGGCGCCGTCGTTGACGAAGGTGAAGGCGCTTATGCCGCGGGTTGCAGCGCGGAACGCGGTCGCCTCGCCCGACGAGTAGACCTCCGCGACGACGCCCCCGTTCGTCGCGGCGGCGAGCCAGCCCGACGGATGAAAGGCGAGCGCCTCGACGCGATTGGTTCTGACCGTCGACAGTCTGGCTGCGTTGACCAGCGCCCTGATCCTGAGCTGCGTCTGCACGTCGCCCGTTCGCGCGTCGAGCACGAGCAGATCGGGCGCGGTCGCCGAAGAACCGCCGGTGGCGAGCAAGCGTCCGGTCGGGTCGAGCGCCAGCGCGTGCTGCGACCACGTCACGACGTTGTTCGCGCGCGGTCGCTCCCAGAGGACGACGCCGTCGGCCAAGCGGAGAGCGAACGTCCTGCCAAATTCCGTGGCTGCATAGAGAACGTCACGGCCCGGGGAGAGCACCGCCGCGCGAAACAGGTCGGACCTGTGAGTCGGAGCGACGAGCGTGGTCTGCTTGCGCAACAGGTCGATCTCGACGAGCCCGGCTGATTCCGGCAGCCCGACCCACGATTCGCGGGCGAGCGCCGGATCGGCCGCGAAGGCCGGGGCTACGGCGTCGCGCGCGGGTGACTGGGCGATGAAGCGGTGCGTGTCGAGCACGGCGAAGGGTGCGCAGACCGG
>DATMZL010001680.1:0-8869 GCA_035607075.1 Polyangia bacterium | reverse complement strand
GAGGCGCGCAGCATCCTCAAGAGCCCGGTGAAGTCGATCGTTCACCTCGGCACCTACAACTGCCGGAAGATGGCGGCGTATCCCGACTGGGTCAGCGAGCATTCGTTCGCGAACGCGATCGACGTCGCCACGTTCGTGCTGAAGAACGGCCGCCGGGTCGAGGTGGAACGCGACTGGGTGCGCGTGGAGAAGCCAGCCGTGACCACCGCTGCCCAGTTCCTGCGGCGGCTGACCCGCCGGCTCTACGACGAGAAGGTGTTCTCGGTCGTGCTCACGCCGTCATTCGACGCCCACCACAAGAACCACCTGCACCTCGACGGCGCGCCCTACTCCGTCGACGGGACGCAACCGGCCCCGCACTGACAATCGCCGCCCGCTCGCAAGGCTTGCCCTCACCCCAGCCCTCTCCCGCGAAGCGGGAGAGGGAGGAGAATAATGACAGGGGGCTCTGCGTTGCTGGCGCATGCCCCCCGCGGGTGACCTCATCGCGCGTTTCGGTCCCGTCCTTTGTCCCGAGCTCCTCAAAATGAGTCGGGATTCCAATCGCCTTTCCGCTCTCTCCCCTTCACCTTCACCGGCGAGGAAGGCGGTCCGCACCGTCAACGATTATTGGTCACTCCGTGATTGAACCTAGGTCGTGACCCCGAGACGTCAAGGACCCTCGATCGGAACGCGCGCCGCCGCGATCAGGTCGCGCAGCTCCGCCATCGTCCGCTCCAGCTGCGGCGCGCGGCGTCGCTGATCTCCGACGGGCGCGTCACGAAACGCTGCCAGCTCCCGCTCGGCCTCGTAGCGCCGCGACCCGAAGCGCGCCGCGGTGCGCGCGTACGTCGTCCGGATCCGCGTCGTGCAACCGGCGACCTGTGTGCCCAGCTCCGCGAACAGCGCATCCCAGTCGCGCAGCAGCGCGCGCATACGGTCGTACGTCGAACGTCGCCTCGGGGCTCCGCTCGAGCTTCCGCGCATTAGATTCCTGAGCAAGCTGCGCATGGCCTCAACATGAGCTCGCTTCGAACGCGGTCAATGACGCGCGCCCTCGCCGACACCGTCGCCGATCGGGTCTCGACGGCGCGCGCGGCGTTCCCACGCTGGAACGCGCGCCGTATCCTGCTCGCGAACCTGGTGGTGCTGGGCGTGGCCGCCTGTTTCGCGCTGCTGTTCCAGCTCGCGGCGGCGCTGTTCATACTTTTCGTCGGGGTGTCGCTGGGCATGGCGGTCAAGCCCGGCGTCGAATGGCTGCGCCGCCACGGCGTGCCCCGCTGGGCCGGCGCGCTGGCGATCTACGCGGCGCTCGGCTGCGTGTGCGCCGGCGTGCTGACGTTCGCGGTCCCGGTGGTCGCCGAACGAGCGGCCGCGCTGGTCGCCCGCGCGCCCTACCACTTCGAACGGCTGCGGACGGAGCTGCTGTCCTCGGACAGCCACACCTTGCAGCGGATCGCCTGGTACTTGCCGGCGGGCGTCGAGCGGACCGGCGCACCCGCCATCAACGTCCAGTCGGTGCTCGAGACCGGCAGCGCCATCGGGCGGAATCTGTTCACGGTCGTCGCCGTCCTGCTGATCGGGTTCTACTGGACGCTCGAAGGCGATCGCCGGATGCGCGCGCTTGTGCTGTTCGCGCCGTTCGATCGCCGCCGAGCGATCCGCGGCTTCATCACCGACGTCGAGCACACCGTGGGCGCGTACCTGCGGGGGCAGTCGCTGGTCTGCCTGATCATCGGCGTGCTTGCGTTCATCATCTACCGCCTGCTCGGGCTACCCCACGCGGGGCTCGTCGGTGTCGTGTACGCCATCGGCGAGGCCATCCCGGTTGTCGGGCCGTTGATCGGCACGTCCGTGGCGGCCATGGTCGCGGCGTCAGTCGGGCCTTCGCTGGTGCTGGGGGTGGTCGTGGCGGCGGTGTTCCTCCAGCTGTTCGAGAACTACGTGCTGATCCCGCGCGTGATGGTGCGGGCGGTCGGCACGAACCCGCTGGTGACGCTGCTGGCGATCACGGCGTTCGCGCAGGTGCTGGGCATCGCGGGCGCGATCCTCGCCATTCCGTTGGCGGCGATCGTCCAGCTGCTGCTGTCGCGGTTCCTGCTGGGCGCGGACGTGCAGCACGGCGAGCCACCGGCCGGGCGCGGCCACCTGAGCGCCGTACGTTACGAGGTGCGCGAGCTGATCGTCGACCTGCGCAAGCTCGCGCCGCTGACGGGCGCCTCACGGTCCGCCGAGCGGGTCGAGGACGCCATCGAGGGCATCGCCCACGACCTCGACCGCCTGCTGGCGAAGCGGGAGCGCCGGTCATGAAGCGCATCGCGCTGGCCGTGGCGATCTCGCTGGCGACGGTTACGGTGGCGGCGCTGCTCTGGCGCTTCCGTGGTGCCGCGATCTTGCTCGCGCTCTCTGTCGTCTTCGCAGCCGCTACCCGGCCGTCGATCGAAGCGGTCGAGCGGCGCCTCGGACGTTCGTTGGCTGTCACGCTCACGTACATCCTCGGCCTGGGGCTGTTCGGGATCTTCGCGTACCTCGTGTCGCGCGGCGTGCTGCACGAGCTCGACGACGCCTTCGTCCAGCTGAGCGCCGCCTACGATCGGGTGCGCGGGCACGCTGTTTCGTCGCGCTCGTTTCCCGCGACGCTGCTGGGGCGCCTGCCGCCGGCGGCGGCGCTGTATCACGCCATCGGCGGCGCGCGCCCCACCCTGCTGCTCGATCAGGCGCTGGGCCTGACCCGCAACACCATCGACGTCGCGACGCGGATCATCGTCGTGGTCGCGCTCAGCGCTTACTGGAGCACGAGCCGCGAGACGTTCGAGCGGCTCTGGCTGTCTCTGGTTCCCGCGCCGCAGCGCCCGCGCGCGCGCGACGTCTGGCGCGCCGTCGAAGGCGCGGTCGGATCGCACGTTCGGGGCGAGCTCGCAGTCAGCATGCTGGCGGCGCTGTTCCTCGCCGTGATCTTCCGGGTCGCGCATCTCCAGCTGCCGATGCTGCCTGCGCTCGCGGCCGGTGTACTGCGCCTGGTGCCGTTCTTCGGTGTACCGGCCGCAGCGGCGGTGTCGTTCCTCGCGGGCAGCACGGGCAGCGTCGCGGCCGGCGCGGCGGCCGGCGGCATCACGATTCTGGTCATGGTCATGCTGGACCGCATTGTCGCGGGCCGCTTGCTCCAGGCGGGGCGGCCCAGCCAGACCTTGACCGTGCTGTTGATCGTCGCGCTCGTCGACGCCTACGGCGTCATCGGGCTGGTGTTCGCGTCGACGCTGGCGATGGGAATCGAGACCTGCGTGGCGCGGCTGCTGGTCACGCATTCGCAGTCGGTGCGCCGCGCGCAGACCCTGCCCGACCTGCGCCACCGCATCGAGGGTGTCAGACGCCGGCTGCTGCTGTTGCCGGAGCCCAACGCGACCCAGCTGGGCGGCCTGGTCGCGCGCCTGGGCGCGCTCGCCGCCGACGCCGAGTCGTCACAGCTCCGCTGAGCCGATCGCGCGCGTCAGCGCCGACCGCGCCACGTGCAGGTCGAACACCGCCTGCAGGTAACGCGTGCGCATGCCGAAGAAGGCGACCAGCGCATCCGACAGATCGCGCGCCTCCGCCAGCCCGACCGCGAAGTTCTGCGCGACCGCCGAGATCCAGGCCTTGCCGGCCTTCTGTCCCTTGTCCATCGCGGTCACGCGCGACGCGGCCTCCGACGTCTCCGCGAACGTCTTGCGCACCTCCAGCAGGATTCCGCCCAGCGCCTCGCTGCGCCGGTGGGTGATCTCCATCGCCTCCGCCTCGGTCTTGCGCGCGCGCGCGATCTTGGGGCCGAGGTCCAGCTGCATCCGCAGCGCGGCCGCGAGGCCCGCGGACCGGCTGTTGAAGTAGTGCGTCCAGTAGGCGTTCTGCGGGTCGTCGACCGTCTGCGCGTACGCGAACACGCCGGTCGCGATGATCACGACGTCGGGATACTCCCGGCGCCGTTCCAGATCGGCGAGCGCCGACTTCGCCTTGACCGCGTACTCCAGCATGCGGATCTCGGGCCGGTTCGCCTTCGCGAGATCCTCGTAGTACGAGACCGCACGGTCCTTGACCTCGGGCGGCTCGAACTCCTCGTCGTCGACGTCGATGTCGCTCGGCGCTTCGGACCCGAGCAACGTGCGGAGGCTTTCGCGCGCGATCCCCTGCAGTCGCTTCGCCTCCAGGATGCGCGCGTCCAGCTCGGCGCGCACCGTCCGCATGCGCAGCTTGTCGGTGACGCTGACGTTGCCGGTGCCGTTCGCGAGATCCTTGTCGAGCTTCTTCTGCGCGTCGTCGACGTAGCCGGATCCTTCGTCGAGCATGTCGATCACGTCGCGCGCGAACTTGAGACCGTAGTACGCCTTGCGCACGTTCAGCTCCAGGTCAGCGCGCGCGCCCGCTTCCTTCTGCCGCGACACCCCGACGCCCGCCTCGGCCGCCTCGACCCCCGCCGAGATCTTGCCGAAGTCGAAGATGGGCTGGATCAACTTCACCTCGGTGCGCGTGAAGATGCGGTTCCAGTTCACGTCGGTGATGCGCGCCTCGGGCGAGGTCGTCACGAGGCAGTTGTCCACCCCGTCCCTGCAGCGAATGTTCGGCGACGGCGCCAGGATCGACAGCAGGTCGCCTTGCGGCAGCCAGTTCAACTTCGCCTCGGTCACCTGCGCCTCCGACGCGGCGATCGCGGCGGCGTTCGCCTGCAGGCCCGGGTTCCCGCGCACCATCTCGAGCAGCTGCGGCAGCGTCAGCTTCTTCGCGGATGCGGACGACGCGGCGGCGGTGACGACGAAAAGCAGGAACCAGGATGTGAGGCGACGCACGACACGCGGTCCGATCATGGCATCACTATACAGGAGCGACGCAGCGAGCCGCAGAAGCGTTGCCTGGCTTCGCCTAACTTTGCCTGACGGAATCCTGGCGCGGGCGCGTTTGACCCGGCTGCCCGACGGTGATACCCGCTTGGCGATGGCCAGGACCGCAGCCCGCGCCTCCCGACGGAAACACACGCCGCGCGCGTCGCGCGTCGAGACCGAGCAGCTCGTGCTGCCCGGGCTGACCAACACGCACGGCACGATCTTCGGCGGCATGTTGATGCAGTGGATCGACATCGCGGCGGGGATCTCCGCCGCCCGGCACGCGGGCGGGCCGGTCGTCACCGCGTCGATGGACCGGTTGCATTTCCTTCACCCGATCCGCCTGGGCGAAGTCGTGACGGTGCAGGCGCAGGTGAACTACGTGGGCACGACGTCCATGGAGGTCGGCGTGCGCGTGATGGCGGAGGACCAGAGCGCTCAGGGACGACGCCAGACGACGCGCGCGTTCCTGACGTTCGTGGCAGTCGACGACGACGGCCGGCCGCGCGCGGTCCCGCCGCTGTCGCTCGAGACGTCCGTCGATCGCCGCCGCTTCGCCGACGCGCGCACGCGTCGCGCCGTGCGCCTGCGCGAGCGCCGCGCTATGAAGAAAACGTGACTCGCACCAACGATCTCGGACTCCTGGAGCGCGAGGCTGTGCTGCGCGCGGGCACGGGGGGCGAGCTCATCGTCGCCAGTGGCGCTGACCGCAGCCGGTTCTTGAACGGCATCGTGACCGGGAACGTCGCGGGCACGCCGGTCGGGGGCGGCTGCCTGTCGGCCCTGCTGACGCCCAAGGGCCACGTCGTCACCGACATGCGCCTGTTCGTCCGCGAGAGCGACTTCTGGATCGTCGTCGACGCCGGCCAGGCCGAGACGGTCGCGGGCACGCTGTCGCGCTACGCGATCATGGACGACTTCGTGGCCGCCCCGCGCCCCGACATCGCGTTTGCGTCGCTGCTGGGCCCGGCAGCGGCGGCGCGCCTGGCGGCGGCCGGCGCCGATCCGGGCGTGCTCGCGACAGCCCCGCCGCTCGCCCACGCGCAGGTCGCAACCGCCGACGGCGACCTGTGGATCGCGCGCGTGCGCGAGCTGGGTAGCGACGGGTTCTGGCTGGGCGCCCCGCCGGCCGTGCTCGATGCGGTCCAGGCGCGCCTCGCCGCCGGCGGCACACCCGAGCTGGAGCCCGCGGCGGCCGAGGCGGCGCGCATCGCCGCGCTCGAACCACGCTTCGGCGCCGAGATCACGTCCGATTACTTCCCGATGGAGGTCGGCCTGAGTCCGGCCATCGACTACGCCAAGGGCTGCTACCTCGGCCAGGAACCGATCGTCCGGATCCGCGACCGCGGCCACATCAACTGGCGCCTCGTCGGCCTGGACGTCGCAGGGCCCGCCGATCCGGCCGCCAGCGATCCGATCGAGAGCGACGCCAAGCCGAAGGCGGGACGCGTGACGAGCGTGGGCCGGCTGCCCGACGGGCGCGGCGTCGCCCTAGCGATGCTTCACACCAGCGTCGCCGTCGGCGCGACCGTGCGCATCCGCCACGGCGAGGACCGCATCGACGCGCACGTGCGCGCCGAAACAACTTAGTCAAAACGTCAGGCGCGGGCCGACGTAGATCGAAAGGACGTGAATCCAGCTGACGAGGCCCGTGCTCGACGTCAGGTGCGCGAACGAATACGCCGCCGCCGCGTCCAGCGCGAACCACCGGTTGGAGTGCCATTCGATCCCGGCCGTGGGTTCAGGCGAGATCGCGAAGCCACAGTCCCGGATCGTGCTGTTGTGGTAGCGCCCGCAGGAGTCCGGCGACTTGACGCCCGTGTCCGGTCGCCCGAGAAGCGGCCTGCCCGCTTCGACGAAGATGAGCTTCATGCCGAGCCCGACGTAGGGAACGACGGTCTGATTGGCGCGGTTGCGAAACCGATAGATGAACGCCGGAACGAGCGAGACCTCGGACAACGCGCTGTTGCCGCTGCCGGCCGCCTGGACCGAGAGGGGCAGCCGAAACGCCGCCCGCGGTCCCAGGTCGGCCTGCACGCCCAGCGCGAGGTGGACGCCGTCGGGTGAGCCGCCCGGCGCGAACACCTGCGCCCAACCGAGCTGCAGCTCGAGGCCGAGGCCCAAGCCGAAACGCCCCGACCGGCCGAGCGTTGGGGGCCGCGGCATCGTCGGCGCGGAAGGCGCTTCGTCCACCGCAAGATCGCTTACCGGAGGCAGGGAGGCCTGCGCAGCCGGCGGCGGCGCGGCGTTCAGCCACGCCACGCGCGGCGACGTCGGGAACCACTCCGCCAGGCGGCGCGCGACCAGCTCGGCGAAATGGTCGCTGCGATAAACGTCGACCGATGTCCACATCCCATCGAGCAGGGTTCCGCCGTGCTCGACGAGGACGCCGGCGCGGCCCTCGATGATCGGGCCGACCTGGCGCAGATCCAGCTGCACCTTGACGTCGGCGTCGCTCGCCAAGGCATCGTCTGTCAGAACCACGATTCCGGCCCGCGCCAGCTCCACCGCCAGCGCAGAGGCGACCTCCTGTTCCAGCGGCGACGCCGCCTTCCGCACGCGGAAGCGCATCCCGACCAGGCCCTGCGGCATCGTGACGGGCGCCGGCCGGTTCACCGCTGCCGGCGCGGCGCAGCCGGACGCCGCGCCAGCTACGAGCGCGGCGACCAGCCAGGCTTTGGTCCGCCAGGGTGCAGCGGTTATCTCTTCTGACATTTCTCCTGCAGGCACTTCTCGCCCTTGTTGCACTCCGAGTCGAAGTGGCACTTGCCACCGGGCGAGTTCGAGCACTTGCCGCTGTTGCACTTGGCGCCGCCGCCGCAGTCAGAATCGAAGTTGCACTTTCCGTCGGGACCGGCGGCCGCGCTGGCCGGCGTCGCGAAGCCAAAGGACAGGAACATCGCGAGCACGAGCGACTTCAACATGGGGATCTCCTTGTGAGGGTTGGATGAACGCTCCCGTTCTGACGTCCGCGCGACGTAACTGTCGCGCCTAAACCCCACTCCGCGCAAATTGCTCGGAAACCCGCCGGCGTCAGTCGCTGGTGCGGACCATGCGCACCGCCGCGTACGCGGGGTGCCCGGGGCAGGTCGGCGGGTTCAGCTTCCGCAGCTCGATCTGCATGCGGCGGACGCGCGGGAACCGCTCGCGGACGGAATCCAGCATCTGACGGGCCAGCGATTCCAGCAGGTGGTGCGGCTCGCCGGTCCCCACCGCCACGATCGCCTCGGCGACGCGGCTGTAGTCGACCGTGTCCGCGAGCAGATCGCTGCGCTCCGCCACGCCCGCGTCGACGTCCATCTCGATGTCGACCTCGAACTTGCGCGTGGATCGGCGCTCGACCGCCGTGGCGCCGTGACGCCCGTCGAACTCGATGCGCTGAAGCGCGATGGTCAGCATGGTTCGCCCGCCGAAAAACTCTACGCCAGCCGCGTCAGCCGGCCGAGCGCTTTCGATCCGCGGCCGCCGCCTCTTCGCGTTCGGCTTCGGCATCTTTCCGTAGCTTGCGCTTGATGAGCTCTCGCTTGACCGGGCCCACCTGATCGATGAGCAGCCTGCCGTTCAGGTGGTCCGTCTCGTGCTGCAGCGCGCGCGCGTACAAGCCTTCGCCTTCCGCCTCGAAGACGTTACCGTCGAGATCCTTCGCCCGGACCTTGGCGCGCATGCCCCGCTTGACCGGCACGAAGATGTCCGGGAACGACAGGCACCCCTCGTCGCCCGTCTGAGCTTCCTCGGAGATCTCAACGATCTCGGGGTTGATGAACACCTTGGGAGGCGAATCCTCGGCACCGCCCGTCACGTGGCCTTCAACGATGAACAGCCGGACCGGAACCCCGACCTGGATGGCGGCCAGCCCGGCGCCGTTCGCGGCTGCCATCGTCTCGGTCATGTCGGCGACCAATTGACGCAGGTCATCGCCGACTTCCCCAACCTCTTCCGAGCGCTGGCGGAGCTTCGGATCAGGAAACCGTAGGATAGATCTCAACGCCATGGCCACCCTAAGATGACATCCGCAGAAAATGCGCGCAATGGGTGGTAACTTC